>DASUEE010000139.1:0-2442 GCA_036275235.1 Acidimicrobiales bacterium
CACCGACTCCGACTGGGACCGCGAGAAGCTCCAGGAGCGCCTCGCCAAGCTCAGCGGCGGCGTCGCCGTGGTCCGCGTGGGCGCCGCCACCGAGGTGGAGCTCAAGGAGAAGAAGCACCGCATCGAGGACGCCCTGTCGGCGACCCGCGCGGCCATCGAGGAGGGCGTCGTCGCCGGTGGCGGCACCGCCCTGCTGCGGGCCCGCTCGGCGGTCCAGAAGGTCATCGACTCCCTCGAGAGCGACCAGCAGACCGGCGCGCGCGCCGTGTACACGGCGCTCGCCGCGCCGGCTCGCCAGATCGCCGTCAACGCCGGCCTCGAGGGCGCCGTCGTGGTCGAGGCGGTCGAGCGGGAGACCGGCGGCAACGGCTTCAACGCCGCCACCGGCGAGTACACCGACCTGATCAAGGCCGGCGTCATCGACCCGGCGAAGGTCACCCGCGCGGCGCTGCAGAACGCGGCGTCGATCGCCGCCATGGTCCTCACCACCGAGTGCCTCGTGGCTGACAAGCCCGAGGAGGAGCCGGCCGGCATGCCCGGCGGTGGCATGGGCGACATGGGTGGCATGGGCGGCATGGGCTTCTAGCCCTCCACCCCGAAGCCAGATCCGTCCAGGTGCCGGGCCACTCGTGGCCCGGCACCTGCCGTTTTCGGGTGGCGCATCGGTAGCCTCGGCGCCGTATGGAGATCCCCCCGCCCGATCCGCAGAAGCTGCTCGACCACTGGATGGAGTGGGAGAAGGGCGAGCTCTCGCCCGGTGACGTGATGAAGCAGCTCAAGGTGCACGGGATGCGCCAGCTGCTGGAGGAGATCGCCGCCGCCGGCACCGGCGGTGAGACCGTCGGTGACGTCCTGGGCTGAGGCCGAGCCGGCACCGACGGAGGCTGCGGTGCCGCACCGGGGAGGCCCCCAGCGCATCCCCCGCCCGCCGGGCACGCGGCCGGGTGCCCCGGCGCCGTGGGCGTCGCTTCCCGAGGATGCCCGGCGACCGTCGCTCGACGACGTGCGGGGCGCGCTCTCGGCCGCCCCCGCACCCCGGCTGTCGCCGGTGGAGACGTTGACGTCGCGCCGCTCGGCGGTCCTCGCGCCGCTGTTCGAGGACGACGGCGAGGTCCACATCGTGCTCACCCGCCGGGCCTGGCACATGCGCTCGCACACCGGCGAGGTCAGCTTCCCCGGTGGGAAGCAGGAGCCGGGCGAGTCGCTGTGGGAGACGGCGCTGCGCGAGTCCCACGAGGAGGTGGCCCTCGACCCGACGTCGGTCGAGCGGGTCGGCGAGCTCGACCACCTGGCCACGATCTCGAGCCGGGCGTCGATCGTGCCCTTCGTCGGCGTGCTCCCCGAGCGGCCTCGGCTGCACCCGAACCCCGACGAGGTCGACGCGGTGCTGCTCGTGTCCCTCGCCGACCTCCTCCACCCGGAGACGTACCGGTCCGAGCGGTGGGGCATCGGCGGGCTCGACCGCACCATCCACTTCTTCGAGATCCCCGGCGACACGATCTGGGGCGCCACCGGTTCGATGCTCGTCGACCTCCTGGGCCGGATCACCGCCCACCGCGCAGGCTGAGCGCGGCGGTCAGACCAGGGCCTCCTCCGACACGAGGTGCGTGAGCGGGAGGTCGGGGTAGGCCGCCGCCATGCGACGGGGCACGTCGAAGCGCCACCACCGCGAGATCCCGTGGGGCAGCGTCGACAGGACGATGCCGTCGAAGGCGTGGGCCCCCTCTCGACGCAGGACGACCCCGACGGCGTACACCGGGTTGGCGTCGCCGACCTCGCCGGTGGCGCCGATGCCCATGGTCGCCAGTCGGTCCGACATCTCGTCCAGCGTCCGCGCCGCCGCGGCATGCACCTCGCCCTCGGTCCAGTTGTGGCCGGGGTGGTTCATCGGCACCACCAGGTGGAACCGGCACCCGGGGTGCTCGGTCCGCAGGTGGCGCAGGTGCTCGACCAGGTGCTCGCCGCCGAGCGTCTTGTGGGCGACGACCAGGTAGCGGCGCATCGCGACCTCCCCTCGGTCGGCCAGGATCCACCCGACCGGCCCACCTCCGAGCATGCGCCCGCCCGGCGACGCTGTCCAGCCTCGGCACGTAGCCTCCCGGGCGTGATCGTCGCCTTCGTCCTGATCGAGGCCCGCCCCGACGCCATCGCCGAGCTCGGCCACGCCCTCGCCGACACGCCCGGGGTGCGGGAGGCGCACTCGGTCGCCGGCTCCGACGTCGACCTGGTGGCGGTCCTCGCCGTCCCGGACCACGAGGCGATCGCCACCGTGGTGACCGAGCGCATCTCCAAGCTCGACGGCGTGCTCAACACCACGACCATGATCGGCTTCCGGCAGTACTCCACCGCCGAGCTCGACGCCAGCTACGACGACTTCGTCGGCTGACGGCGGGGACCGCTCGGCCGTCCGGCTGGGTTCTCGGGCTGATGCGTTCCGCTGGC
>DASUEE010000140.1:0-2102 GCA_036275235.1 Acidimicrobiales bacterium
CCCGTGATCGAGCGCATCGAGAGCTCGTGGAACGCAGACATGGCAGCCACCATACGCGGTGCCGTCGCCCGCTCAACGGCGCCGGCCGAGCTCCCGCTCGATCTGGCGGCGCTCCCGCTTCGTCGGGCGCCCGGCCCCCCGTTCGCGCTCGCCGAAGAGCGCCTGGAGGGGTCGCTCGGGTGGCGGCGGGCTGTGGTCGACGAAGCACTCGGCGGCGACGCCGGCCCCGACGCGCTCCTCGATCAGCTGGGTGACCTCGACGATGCGCTCGCGGTCCCCCACCCGGGCGCGCACGCGGTCGCCCACCCGCACCTTGTGGGCCGGTTTCACGGTCCGCCCCTCGACCTCCACGTGGCCGCCCGTGCAGGCCCGGGTGGCGTCGGAGCGGGTCTTGTAGACCCGCACCGCCCACAGCCAGCGGTCGACCCGGGTGGACTCCATGCGCGCCATCGTCGCGCGCGGACCCCAGCGCCCCTTCGCTGGTCGATCCGTGACCAGATCTGGTCGTGTTCCGACCAGCGAACGTGACGCGCTACGCCAGCTCGGCCGCCCAGCGGCGCAGGGTGGCCAGCTCGGGTGGCGCCGGCGCCGCGCCTGGGTGCGCGCCGCGGAGCAGCTCGCCCCGATCGCCGTCGACGGTCACCACCTCCCCCGCCTCCACCCGCCCGCCGGGCCCCTCGACCCCGTCAGCGTCGATCCGCAGCTCGGCCGCGCCCACCACGGCGGGCAACCCCCAGCTCCGGGCGACGACGGCGGCGTGGCTCACGAGCCCGCCGAGCGCGGTCACCAACCCCCGAGCGGAAGCGATGGCGGGCACGTCAGCGGGCGAGGTCTCGGGACGGGCGAGGACGACGTCGAGCCCCTCGGCCTCGAGCGCGCCCACGTGTTCGGGGTCGACGCACAGCACGCCCACCGCCCGCCCCGGCGAGGCGGCGAGACCTCGCACGACCACCTCGCCTCCGTCGACCTCCGCCGATCCCTGCTCGTCCGGGAGCTCGAGCAGGTGCCGGCAGCGGGCGACCGCACCGGCGCGGTCGAGCGGGAACGACGGGTCGTCGGCCAGGTCGACCGCCACCCGCACCGCGGCGTGGCGGCTCCGCCGTGCCGGACGGGCCTGCAGGAGCCACAGCCGCCCGTCCTCCACGGTGACCTCGATGTCGACCATGTCGGCGAAGTGGTGCTCCAGCCGCTCGGCGATGCCGACCAGCTCGTCCCAGACCTCGGGCCACCGTGTCCGCAGCTCGGAGAGCCGGCCCGTGACCGAGCCGCCGGCGACCACGTCGTCGCCCTGCGCCTCCGGCAGGAAGTCACCCATCAGGCCGGGCTCGCCCGTGGAGGGGTCCCGGGTGAAGGCGACGCCGGTCCCGGAGCGACCGGACCGGTTGCCGAACACCATCGCCTGCACGGACGCTGCCGTGCCGAGGTCGCCGTCGATGCCCTCCACGTCCCGGAAGCGCCGGACGCGCTCGCCGTCCCAGGAATCGAACACGGCGCGCACGGCGCCGGCGAGCTGCTCGTGGGGGTCGGTGGGCAGGTCGTCGCCGACCACCGATGCCCATCCTCGCCGGGCTCGCGCCCACGTGTCGTCGGCGAAGCGGTGGTCGCCGGTGCGTGCCGCGAGCGCCTCGACGACGGCCGGCGTGACCCCGACGTCGAGGAGGCTGTCGAGCATGCCCGGCATCGACCGGGCCGCCCCGGAGCGCACGCTGACGAGCAGCGGTGCGGCGGGGTCGCCGAGGCGGGCGCCCGTCGCCCGTTCGAGCGATGCGAGGCCGTCCGCCAGCGCCCGGTCGAGGTCGGCGCCCCACCCCTCGCGCCGGTACCGGTGGAACGCGACCGTGGTGAGCGTGAAGCCCGGCGGCACCGGCAGGCCGAGCTGCGTGAGCGCGGCGAGGACGGCACCCTTCCCGCCGAGGAGCTGCTCGAGCTCCCCGGCGGGACGGTCGCCGAGGTCGGCGTCGAAGCCGTGGACCAGGTCGTCCGTCGGGACGGGCTGGTCGGCGACGCCGGTCATGGCCGGCTCAGGCGGCCGACTTCTCCAAGATGTGCACGCCGCACGCCGAGCCGAGCCCGATCACGTGGGCCAGCCCGACCTTGGCGCC
>DASUEE010000141.1:0-4301 GCA_036275235.1 Acidimicrobiales bacterium
GGCGGTCACGTCGTCGCCCCCCACCGCGGCCACGACGCCGGCCGTGTTCGACGCGTTGGGCATGACGTCGAAGACGTCGTCGCCAATCCACCAGACGATGATGTCGTCGGTGACGGACGCGTCGTCCGCGTCGAGCAGGTGCGTGTACTGCGCCCGCCCCGGTGCGATCCGTCGCAGGTCGTTGGTGAAGGTCTCCTGCAGCCGCTCGAATGCCCCGGCTCCGGCGACCCGCACCGTGCCGAGGTGCGAGACGTCGAAGGCCACGGCGCCGCTCCGGCACGCCCGGTGCTCGGCGACCGTGCCCTCCTCGTAGGCGAGGGGCATCTCCCAACCCCCGAAGGGGACGAGCTTGGCGCCGAGGGCGCGGTGCTCGGCGTCGAGCGGTGATCGCTGCATCCCCCGAGCCTGTCAGGCGCGCGGGGGCGCCGGGCTACCCCTCGGCAGCGTCGCCTCCGACGGGTGCCGGCGCTTCGGCGGGCGGATGGAGCTCGGCCACCGCGCTGTCGAGCTCCTGGACCACGCCGTCCATCGGCAGCAGGTTCAGCACACCCTGGCCCTGGTAGCGGTTCACCACGTCGATGAGCTCGCTCCCCCGCACGAGGACGGCGCTCGTGCCGTCGATGACCAGGTGGGCGGAGGCGACGTCCTCGCCGAGGGACTCGCGCAGGTACTCGAAGGCCTCGCGGATCGACTCGAGCTTGATGCCGGCGTCGAGCAGGCGCTTGATCACCTTCAGCTCGAGCAGGTCCTTGTAGCTGTAGCGACGGCGGCTCCCCGACCCGACGGCGTCGGCGAGCGAGGGCCGGATCAGGTCCGTGCGCGCCCAGTAGTCGAGCTGGCGGTAGGTGATGCCGACGATCTCGGCGGCCCGCTTGCCGGAGAACCCCTCACTGGACGTCGCTGCCATCGTCGCTCCTGTCGTTCGCCGGGACCGGCCGGGGCCGGTCGCACGACAGCGGTGGAATTACGCCGCTGTCGCGACCGCGCATGGTACGACCGCCCCCGCGCGCCGTCAACGGCGGGCCCCGCGACTAGGAGGCGAAGTCCTCGGGGTTCACCTGGTCGATGAACTCCCGGAACTCCTCCACGACGTCGTCCTCGTCGTCGAGGTCCTCGTCGGGGACGTCGAGGTAGCCGGCCTCGGCCAGCACCGACTCGGCGGCGAAGACGGGGGTGCCGACCCGCACGGCGATGGCCATGGCGTCGCTGGGACGGGCCGAGACGACGTGGTCCTCGTCGCCGACGTGCAGGTGCAGGTCGGCGTAGAAGACGTCGTCGCGCAGCGCCGAGATGACGATGCGGTCGAGGTGGGCGTCGAGCTCGTCGAGGAGGATCGTGATGAGGTCGTGGGTGAGCGGGCGGCGCGTCTCGACGCCGTCGAGGGCGAAGGCGATGGCCTGGGCCTCGGGGCCGCCGATCATGATGGCGAGCAGGCGGCGGTCGCCCTCGAGCTCCCGGAGCAGCATCACCGGGGTGTTGGAGGGCATGTCCACCCGCACGCCGACCAGCTCCATCTCGGAAGTCATCGGGGCCAACCCTATCGTCGGCTCCCGGCGGTCTGCGGGGCGGGAGACCTCAGGGTCGATCGGGCAGGGTGTGCCGCAGCGCGTGGCGCAGGAGGGCCCGGTGCAGCGATTCCCCGGCCTCCGAGAGCTCCTCCACGGTGGCCACGGCACGGGCTCGCGCCTCGGGGTTGCGCTGCTTGAGCAGGGGCATGATGAGCTGCTCGAGCACGCCCGCCTCGCGCTCGGCGGCGATCTTGTACATGCGCAGGTGGCGTACCTCGACGCCGCGGTCGAGGAACGCCTTGCAGGCGGCGACCACCGGCAGCTGATCGATGTCGTAGTACGTCTCCGGGCCGACGCGGCGCGACGAGATCATCGAGAACCCCTCGAGCTCGCCCACCACCGACACCGCCACCCCCGCGCGAGCCGCCAGCTCCTCGGCCGTGAGCGAGCGCTCGTCCGGGCTCGGGAGCGGCTCGGGGGGCGCCGGCGGCGCCACCACCTCGGGCACGGCCAGGGGTTCCGGCTCCAGGTCCGGGGAGTCCGGCACGTCGGGCGCGGACACGACCTCGATGGCCGTGGCGGACGCCAGCGAGGCCGCCGCGTGACGCACGTCGTCGACGGGTGCCCGCTCGGGCTCCGGGTCGGCGACGAGCGGCACCTCGGGGGGCGTGTCGTCCCACCGCTGCGCGGCCACGTCGTCGTCGGCGGCCGGACCTCCCGCGTCTGGCGCGGGCCGCTGGCCGGTGGCGTCCCACTCGTCGAGGCGGTCGCGGATCACCTTCAGCGGCAGGAAGTGGTCTCGCTGCTGGGTGAGGATCCACTGCAGGCGCTCGATGTCCGACTCGTAGAACTTGCGGTAGCCGGAGGGGGTGCGCTCGGGGTCGAGCAGGCCCTGGGACTCGAGGAAGCGGATCTTGGAGATCGTGATGTCCGGGAAGTCCTCCTGCACGAGGGACAGGACCTCACCGATCGACAGGTGTGCGCGCTCCGCCATGGGCGCGTCAGCCCCCACCGTGGATGAACACCAGCTTGAAGGACCCGATCTGGAGCTCGTCGCCGTCGCGCAGCGGCGCCTCCTCGACCCGCTCTCGGTTCAGGTACGTGCCGTTGAGCGAACCGACGTCGCGCACCGTGTAGGCGCCGCCGTCGCGGACGATCTCGGCGTGCCGGCGCGACACCGTCACGTCGTCGAGGAAGATGTCGCTCTCGGGGTGGCGGCCGGCGACGGTGCGCTCCCCGTCGAGCACGTAGCGGCTGCCGGCGTTGCGGCCCCGCTTGACGACGAGGGCCCCGAGTCCGCCCGGCAGCTCGTTCAGGTCGACGCCGACCTCCTCGCCGCCCTCGAGCGCCGGCTCGGGGTGGAAGGTGATGGTCGTGTCCTCGCCACGCCGGTGCTCGAGGCCCGCCCCGCAGGACGAGCAGAAGTTCGAGCCCAGCGGGTTCCCGTGCCCGCAGCGGTTGCAGAAGACCTGGTCGGTCACCCGTGCCCCTCGCCGATGATCGCTCGGTAGGCGGCGGCGTCGAGCAGCTCGGTGCTCCCGTCGGCGGTCTCGATGACGAAGATCCACCCCTCGCCGTAGGGGTCCTCGTTCAGCCGCTCGGGGGCGTCGGCGAGGTCGGCGTTCACCTCGACGATGGTGCCCGAGACCGGCGCGTAGATGTCGGACACCGACTTGGTGGACTCGACCTCGGCGATGGCGTCGCCCGCGCTGACCGAGGCGCCGACCTCGGGGAGCTGCACGTAGACGACGTCGCCGAGGGCGTCCTGGGCGTAGTCGGTGATGCCCACCCTGGCCCGTGCACCGTCGCTCCGGATCCACTCGTGGTCGGACGAGTACGCCAGGTCGTCGGGCACGTTCATGCCCGCGGAGGCTACCGGACGCCTCTTCAGCCGTTCGGCGATGCCGTTGCTCAGGCCGCGCTGCCGCGTCCCTCCCGCAGCGCCTTGCGCCCCAGGGGCACGTACAGGAGGGCCGACCAGTACGCGAGCGCCAGCCCGGGGATGCCCACCGCCCAGGCCAGGACCTCGAAGCCCTCGGCGGTATCGTGATCGCTCGCCCCGACGAGGAACGCGGGGAACGCCCCCATCAGCAGGAAGGTGGCTGCCTTGCCGTACCAGGTCACGTCGATGCGCGTCGCCCCCATGGCCGCCAGGGCGAGGGTGCCGCCGGCCACCGCGACCTCACGCACCAGGACGGCCACCGCGAACCACAGGGGCACGGAGCCGTCGATGATGATGGAGCCGACGCCGACGAAGAACAGGAGCCGGTCGGCCACCGGGTCGAGCACCTTGCCCACCGTGGACACCTGGCCGAGCCGGCGGGCGAGGTAGCCGTCGAGCCAGTCCGTGCTGCCGATGGCGAACAGCACCCACCCGGCCGCCCAGCGGTCGTCGGCGCCGAAGAGCAGGTACACGAACACCGGCAGCGTGCACAGCCGGACCACCGTGATGGCGTTGGGCAGGGTGAGGATGCGGTCCTCCGACGCGCCCTCGAGGACGATCGCGTCGTCCGGGGCCACGGCGGCCTCCGCTGCCTCCTCCACCGGTTCGCTCATGCGCAGAGCCTATGGCTGCCACACTCGGCGCCATGGCGACCGTGTTCACGAAGATCATCGAAGGCGAGCTGCCCGGCCGCTTCGTCTGGCGCGACGACCGCTGCGTGGCCTTCCTGTCGATCAACCCGCTGCGCCGCGGGCACACCCTGGTGGTGCCGATCGAGGAGGTCGACCACTGGCTCGACCTCGACCCGGACGTGAACGCGCACGTCCTCGGCGTCGGCCAGAAGATCGGCC
>DASUEE010000142.1:0-16673 GCA_036275235.1 Acidimicrobiales bacterium
AGCAGGTCGTCGTTGGCCCGGTTGACGTCGAGGTCCTCGAAGAAGCCGGCCGGGTTCGACGGTGTCGGCGGGATCAGCCGCCGGCCGGCGTGGTGGCCGGCGTCGACGAACAGGCCGGCGAGCATCGACGTCCCGCTGCGCGGCGCGCCCAGGACCACGACGTCACGTGCGGAGCTCACGAGGCCCGCCCGTGCTGAGCTTCGTGACCCTGGTGCGCGACCGCAACCGGCTGCTGCAGTCGTTCCTCGAGGGCGTCGCCTCGCAGACCGTCCCGGCCGAGGTCGTGGTCGTGCGCGCCGGCGGCACCGAGGACCCCGGGGAGGTCGTCGCCGGCTTCGGCTCCGCGCTGCGGGCGCGCATCGAGGAGGTCGAGGCGCCGGACGAGCGCATCCCCTACAGCCGGGCGCGCAACGCCGGCGCTGCGGCCGCCACCGGTCGCCACGTGGCGTTCCTCGACGCCGACACCATCCCGTCGCCGACCTTCGCGGGCGCCATCGGCGCGGCGCTCGACGAGGACGATGCCCTCGCCACCGGCGACGTCCGATACCTGCCGCCCGGCGACACCGCCGGCGTGCCCTTCGAGGCGCTGTGCGAGCGGGCCCGGCCGCACCCGATCCGTGACCACGTGCCCGACGACGGCGTGGTGCTGGGTGCGCGTCACGAGCTGGTGTGGGGGCTGTGCATGGCGATGCGGCACCCTACGTTCGAACGGGCGGGCGGCTTCGACGAGGGGTACGGCGGCTACGCCGGCGAGGACACGGACCTCGGGCGCACGCTCGCCGACCTCGGCGTCCCGGTGGCGCTGGTGGGCGACGCCGTCGTGCTCCACCAGCACCACGACTCCTTCGACCCGCCCGTGCAGCAGCTGCGCGCCACGGTCGCGAACGCCCAGCGCTACCGCGACAAGTGGGGCACGTGGCCGATGGAGGGCTGGCTCCGGGGCTTCACCGAGCTCGGGTTGCTCGACTGGCACCCCGAGGCCGCGACCTGCACCGTGCGCCGGGACCCGACGCCGGATGAGGTCGAGTCGTGCCGCCGGCGGGTGGCGCGCCCCTTCCAGGACGACCGACGTCGGGAGGTGGCGCATGGCGCTGCTGCCCGCGCCTGAGGCCCTCACGCCCGTCGCCCCCGCTCGTCGCCGCCTGCGCGTCGGCCTCATCGGCGGGGTGCGCTTCCCGCAGCGACCTCCGTTCGCAGGCGGGCTGGAAGCGCACACGTGGACGCTCGCCGAGGGCCTGCGCGACCGCGGCCACGCGGTCACGGTGTTCGGCACCGACGCGCCGCCCGGCTGCGACGTCCACCGCGTGGCCATCGACTGGCGCCCCAGCGAGCACGCCCGCCGTGACCTGAGCGCCCAACCCGCCGACGTCGTGGCCGAGCACCACGCCTACCTGCACATCCTGCGGACCCTGGCGCGTCGCGAGGTCGAGGTCGACGTGGTGCACAACAACAGCACCCACCACCTCCCGGTGGCCATGGCCCCCCTGCTGCCCGTCCCCATGGTCACCACGCTGCACACGCCACCCACCCCGTGGCTGGAATCGGCGTTCGCGCTCGACGGGGACGACCGTGGCCACGTGGTCTCCGTGTCGCAGACCAACGCCGCGCAGTGGGGCGCCGGCACGGTGCACGAGGTCATCGCCAACGGAGTCGACTGCGACGTCTGGCACCCCGAGCCGGCCGTCCGGCCACGCGGTGCGGTCTGGTTCGGGCGGCTGGTGCCGGAGAAGGCGCCGCACCTGGCGATCGACGCCGCCGCACGCGCCGGGACGCCGATCGTGCTGGCCGGCCCCGACCACGACCCGGCCTACTTCGCCTCGGAGATCGCGCCCCGCCTCGGCCCGGACGCCGCCTGGGCCGGCCACCTCGACGCCGCGGGGTGCGCCCTGCTCGTCGCCGCCGCCGAGGTGTGCGTGGTCACCCCGATGTGGCCCGAGCCCTTCGGCTTCGTGGTGGCCGAAGCGCTGGCGTGCGGCACGCCGGTGGCCGGCTTCGCGAGCGGAGCCGTGCCCGAGCTGGTCACGACCGAGGTCGGGCGCCTCGCACCCCCCGGTGACGTCGAGGCCCTGGCCGCAGCGATCGCCGAGGCCCGGGTGCTCGACCGCGCCGCCTGCCGCAGCCACGCCGTCGCGACCTTCTCCCTCGAGCGCATGGTGGACCAGTACGAGGACGCCCTCCTGCGGAGCGCGACGGCATGAGCGCCGTCATCGGCTTCTACGCCCACCACCACGGCCGCGGGCACCTCTCGCGCGTGGCGGCGATCTGCGACGCCCTCGGGCCCGAGCGTTGCACGGTCGCCACCAGCCGCCCCGACGCGCTCGCAGTGCTGCCCGCCGGGACCGACCTGTGCCACCTGCCCCTCGACGTCCCGCTGGACGCCGACCCGGGCGACGTCACCGCGGGCGGCGCGCTCCACTGGGTCCCGGAGCACCCGGTGGTCCTCGACCGGACCCGGGCGATCGTCGATTGGCTCGACGCACGCCGTCCCGACGTGGTGCTGGTCGACGTGTCCGTCGAGGTGGCGCTCACGGTGCGGCTCGCCGGCACCCCGGTGGTGGTCACCCGCCAGCACGGCGATCGCTGCGACGCCGCGCACGAGCTGGGCTACCAGGTCGCCGCCGCGCTGCTGGCCCCGTACCCGGAGGTCCTCGAGCACCCGTCGACGCCATCCGGCGTGCGGGCGAGGACGACGCACGTCGGCTTCGTCGGACGCCGGGCGGCCGGCCAGGCGTGGGAGCCGGAGCCGCGCCGGGTCGTCGTGGCCTGGGGCCGGGGACACCCGCCGCCCAACGCGGCCGAGCTCGACCGCGCGGCGCGCGCCACGCCCGGGTGGGACTGGCACATGGTGGGTCCCGACCCCGCCGGCACGCTGCGGCGCGTGCACCACCACGGCTGGCTCGAGGACCCGTGCACGATGCTGCGCACGGCGTCGGTCGTCGTCGCCCCACCCGGGTACGGCCTCGTCGCCGACGTCGCTTCGCTCGGGGCGCCGTACGTGGCCATATGCGAGGCGAGGCCGTTCCAGGAGCACCACCGCAAGGCCGAGGCGCTCGAAGCGGTGGGCGGTGCGATCACCGTCGACGGCTGGCCCGCCGCCGACGCCTGGCCCGGACTGCTCGACGAGGCGATGCGGCTGCGACCTCGGGCGCTCGACCTGGGCGGCGACGGCGCCACCGGTGCAGCCGGCCTGCTGGTGCAGGTCGCCCATCGGGCCACGGTGCCGACGTGAGGGTCGCCTCCGTCCCCCGCAGCCACACCTACACGCGGCACATCGGCCACGCGGACGACGGGGTCGAGCGCATCGTGTCGCCTGCGGCCGCCGTGCGCGCCAGCGACCTCATCGACCCTGGCTGGGTCCGGCGGCACCGGGCCGCGTTCGACTGCGTCCACACGCACTTCGGGATCACCGATGTCGACCTGCCGACCCTGCGCGCCTGGCGACGTGAGCTGCGCGAGGTCGGTCGCCCCCTGGTGCACACCGTCCACGACCTCGCCAACCCCCACTTCGCCGACCAGCGGCACCACGAGCGCCAGCTGGACCTCCTCGTCAGCGAGGCCGACATCGTGCTCACCTTGACCGACGGCGCCGCCGACGAGGTGCAGCGACGCTGGGGCCGGCGGCCCCTCGTCGTGCCCCACCCCCACATCGTGCGCCTCGACCGCATCGACCGGCCACGGACCGCCCGGCGCCGTGCCGTCGTCGGCATCCACCTCAAGGACCTGCGCGCCGCCCTGCACGGCCCGGCGCTGTGCGAGGTGGCGGCCCGGTCGGCGCGGGCGGTGGGCTGCACCCTGCGCATCGACGTGTACCCGGCAGCGCTCGATCGGCGACCGGACATCGGTGCCCAGCTCCGGGCGCTCGCTCGCCAGCAGGGTGTCGAGCTGCAGCTCCGGCCCTACGCGACCGACGACGACTTCGAGCGCTACGTCCGCAGCATCGACGTCGCCGTCCTGCCCTACCGGTGGGGCACCCACTCCGGCTGGGCCGAAGCCTGCCTCGACGCGGGCACGCAGGTCATCGCCCCGGCGGGCACCCACATCGCCGACCAGCACCCGTCCATCCAGGAGGTCGACCTCGCCGCGCCGGACCTGGAGGTGGCGCTCGGGGAACGCATCGCGCGAGCGGTCGAGCGGGGTGGCGAGCGGGTCTGGACCGCGGCCGGGCGCGCCCGCCAGCGCCGTGCGATCGCCGCGGCCCACGCGGCCGTCTACCGCCGGGCGGTCGAGGCGACGCGACCGCACCGCCTGACCGGCTGAGCCGGCGCGCCCGTCGAACGGACTTCCCGGGGTGGTGCACCTGCACCATCCCGTGACGCGCGTCGGCGCCCCCGGGCGCGGTGCAGGTGTCGCTGCGTGCCGGCACCGTCACGGCCGATCGAACCGGTGGGAGATTCCTGACGCTGGGAGGGACCATGACCGACACGACGATGCTGCGCCCGCTCGACGCGGGTGCGATCGACGGTGGCAGCCGGGAGGGCTGCGACCGGGCGTCGATCCTGCGGCTGGGACAGCTCTTCGTCCTCGCCGTCGGGGTCGCGCTCGTGCTCGTGGTGGCGGTGACGTCGTACGACCTCGTCGCCGGCCTCCTGTCCGACGTCGCCGCCATCGGCGAGCCCCAACCGGTCCCGTAGCCGCGGCCGGGGCGCCGGAAGCAGGACTTCCGCGCCGCTCGGGAGAACGGTCCCCCGTGGATCGACGACGGTTCCTCCTCCTCTCCCTGGCCGCCAGCGGCTCCCTGACCCTCGGCCGGGGCGTGCTCGCTCCGGTCTTCGCCGCGCCGGCACAGCCCGCCGACAGCCCGTACGGGCCGCTCGGCGCCGCGGACGCCAACGGCCTCCGCCTACCCGACGGGTTCAGCTCCCGGATCGTCCGCCAGTGGAACCAGCCGATCGAGGGCACCACCCAGCTGCCGATGCCGTTCCCCGACGGTGCCGCGACGTTCCCGACCGGCGACGGCGGCTGGATCCTGGTGTCGAACTCCGAGAACCCGCCGCCGGTGGACCAGCTCGCACCGCTCGCCCTGCCGGGCCTCGGCGGCGTGCAGGGCATCCGCTTCGCCGCCGACGGGAGCATCACCGACGCGTACCCGATCCTCACCGGTTCGCGGTCGAACTGCGCCGGCGGCGTGACGCCGTGGGGCACGTGGCTGTCCTGCGAGGAGGTCGACGACCCGACCGACCCGACCCGCTCCGGTCGCGTGTACGAGTGCGACCCCACCGGAGCGACACCCGCTCGTGAGCTGCCGGCGCTGGGCTACTTCAAGCACGAGAACGCCACGGTGGACCCGGAGCGCGAGCAGGTTTACCTGTCCGAGGACCTCGGCGACGGGCTGTTCTACCGGTTCACGCCCACCGCCTACCCCGACCTGTCCGCCGGGCTCCTCGAGGCGGCCGCCGTCGCCGACGACGGCTCCGTGACCTGGCTGCCGATCCCCGACCCCACCTGCACGCAGGGCACGCCCTGCCGGCAGCAGGCCCCCGGCGCCACCGCCTTCGCCAGCGGCGAGGGCTGCGCGTACGACGCCGGCCTGGTGTTCCTCACCACGAAGGGCGACGACCGCGTGTGGGTGTACGACGTGGGCGCCGGTCGGATGGAGGTGCTCTACGACGCCGCCGACTTCGACGATCCCGTCCTCACCGGCGTCGACCACCTCATCGTCCAGCCGGGCACCGGCAACCTGCTGGTGGCCGAGGACGGCGGCGACATGCAGGTGGTGATGATCCGCCGCGACGACTTCGCCGTGTTCCCGGTCCTGCAGATGACGGGTCCCCAGCACGGCCAGCAGCTCCCCGGCGCGCTCGGGCAGATCCCCATCTACTCGGAGGTCTCCGGCCTGGCGTTCAGCCCCGACGGCACCCGCCTGTACTGCAACTCCCAGCGTGGCCTCGTCGGCGGCATCACCTACGAGGTGCAGGGGCCGTGGCAGCAGGCGACCTCGGGCCGGGGTGGCCGGCCGGACGGCCGGCCGCCGCAGTCGCCGCCAGGGAGGGCGCGCCGACCCTGAGCGGGCTCGGCCGTCGCATACGCTGCGCCCGTGGGCCTCCTGGACAAGCTCAAGGGCGAACTCGTCGACATCATCGAGTGGTTGGACGACAGCCGCTCGACGCTGGCATGGCGGTTCCCCCGCTACCAGAACGAGATCAAGAACGGCGCGCAGCTGATCGTGCGCGAGGGCCAGCGGGCGGTGTTCGTGTACCGCGGGCAGCTCGCCGACGTGTTCGACCCCGGCAGCTACGAGCTCACCAGCGAGAACCTCCCCATCCTCAGCTCGCTGCAGGGATGGAAGCACGGCTTCGACAGCCCGTTCCGCTCCGAGGTGTACTTCCTCAACACCCGCCAGGTCACCGACCTGCGGTGGGGGACGCCCCAGCCCGTCACCGTCCGCGACCCGGACTTCGGCATGGTCCAGGTGCGGGCCAACGGGCTGTGCGTCGTGCGCATCGCCGACGCCGAGGTCTTCCTGCGCGAGGTCATCGGCACCGACTCCGCCGTGGAGGCCGAGGAGCTCACCGAGCTGCTGCGGCGGGTCATCTCCCTCGCCTTCTCCGACATGGTGCTCGCCACCGGGCTCGGCGCCATCGACCTGCAGGGCCGTCAGGTGGAGCTCTCCGAGCAGCTCCGCCAGTTCGTGCAGGAGCGCGTCGACGACGAGTTCGGTCTCGAGATCACCTCGGTGACGATGAACATCTCGCTGCCGGACGAGATCACGCAGGCCATGACGCGCGGCGTCGCCCGCGGCGTCGAGGAGGGTGGGTACGTCCGCAACGTGGGCGACACCGAGCGGCTCCGGCAGGTGCGGGCCGCCGACGCCGTGCTCGCGGCCGCCGAGAACGAGGGCGGCAGCGCCATGGGTGACGCCATGCAGATGGGCATGGGGGTCGCGATGGCCGGCCAGATGGCCCAGCAGGTGCAGGCCGGACAGGCGGCGCCCGCGTCCGCCGGCACGCCGCCGCCGCTCCCCACCGCCGTGCTGTTCCACGTCGAATCCGGCGGCCGGTCCACCGGCCCGTTCACGCTCGAGCAGCTCGGCGCCATGGTGGCCGGCGGCCAGGTGAGCCCCGCCAC
Organism: Acidimicrobiales bacterium; assembly: GCA_036275235.1. Classification (GTDB taxonomy): domain Bacteria; phylum Actinomycetota; class Acidimicrobiia; order Acidimicrobiales; family Salinilacustritrichaceae; genus Salinilacustrithrix. The sequence continues at coordinate 7,066 of DASUEE010000142.1, forward strand.
CCTCGTCTGGTCTGCGGGCATGGCCCAGTGGACCCAGGCGTCCCAGGTCTCCGCCCTCGCGCCGCTGTTCGCCCCGCCGCCTCCGCCGCCGCCCACGTCGGGCGCATGACCCCGGAGCCGCCGCCGCTCCCCGAGGACCGCGGCGACCTCGCCCCGCCACCGCCGGCCGACGACGCCGAGGCGACGGCGGAGCACCTGCGCGAGCGGGCGCTGCGCCACCGCACCGAGCAGACGCGCACGTACCCGTGCCTGAGCTGCGGCGGCGAGCTGGTGTGGGAGATCGGCCAGCAGCGGCTCGCCTGCCCGTTCTGCGGCAACGAGCAGGAGGTGCTCGACCCCGACGTCGAGGTGGTCGAGCAGGACTTCGAGGCTGCGGTCGCCGCGCTCGAGCGGGGTGCGCTGGGCGGCGTCGGCGTCCAGGTCGCCGGGGAGAAGGAGGTCGTCTGCCAGAACTGCGGCGGGCACACCACGTTCACCGGCACGCTCACCGCGACCCGGTGCCCCTACTGCGCCACGCCGATCCAGCGCGACGACGTGCACGAGGCGCCGGCCCGGCTGGCGGTCGACGGCGTCCTGCCGTTCCAGGTGGACCAGCGGCGCGCCGACGACGCCATCGACGCGTGGATCAAGAGCCGCTGGTTCGCACCGAACGAGTTCAAGACGTACGCCACCACCGGCTCGTTCAACAGCGTCTACTGCGCCTACTTCACCTACGACGCCGCCACCACCACCCGGTACACGGGCCAGCGCGGTGACCACTACACGGTGGTCGTGGGGTCGGGCGAGAACCGCCGCACCGAGACGCGCACCCGCTGGACGCCGGCGGCCGGCACCGTCCGCAACGGCTTCGACGACCTCCCGGTGTGCGCCAACACCGGACTCGACCGCAGGCACGTGCAGGCCCTCGAGCCGTGGCCGACCTCCGACGCCCGGCCGTTCAACCCCGAGTACCTGGCCGGGCACCTCTCCCGCACCTACGACCACGACGTCGTCAGCTGCTTCGGCCCGGCCAAGGAGCGGATGGAGGAGGAGATCCGGGCGACGGTCCGCCGGGACATCGGCGGCGACGTGCAGCAGATCTCCTCGATGGGCGTCCACTACGAGCACGTCGGGTACAAGCACCTGCTGCTGCCCGTCTGGCTGCTCACGGTGGTCTACGGAGGCAACCCGTTCCAGGTCTTCATCAACGGGGTCACCGGCGAGGTGCAGGGACAGCGCCCGTACAGCAAGGTGAAGATCGCTCTGGCCGTGGCCGCCGCGGTCATCCTCGCGGTGGTGCTGTGGATCGTGTTCGGCTCGAGCTCGGAGGTGCAGACGTCGTGATGATGCTGGTGATCGGGCTGCTGTTCGTGGTGGTGGGGACCATCGCCTACGTGGCGCTGCGCAACGCCCAGGACTTCTCGGATGCCAACGAGGTCGTGCCCGGCGTGCCCACGAACGCCCCCAAGGCCTGGGCCGGTGCGCACTCACCCGAGGCGCGCCTGCACCGCCGCCTGCGCGACGCCATGACGGCGCTGCGCGCCAACCGCAGCCTCGACGAGCCGGCGATGGTCGACGTGCGCGAGGCGATCCAGCGCGAGGCGCTCGCCATCGACGACCGCCTCGTCGCAGCGGCCGCCCTGCCGAAGGCGGTGCGGGACGACCCGCTGCGGCAGGTGGCCCAGGCGGTCGAGGCCGTCGAGCAGGCCGTCGCCGAGCTGGTGACGCACCGCGGCCCGGGCGCGAGCGACACCGTGCAGGCGCTCGACGCGGTCCGCACCCGCCTGGCGCTGGTCGAGTCGGCCCGAGCCGAGCTGGACGGGTTGGGCGCCCTCCCCACCTGGTCCACGCCGGACCTGACCGCACCCGACCTGGCCACGCCTGATCCGATCCCACGCCCCGAGCCCGGTCCGCCGGCGACAGGGGAGCAGGCCGGTGGTGCCCCCGAGACCGGGGAGACCCCTGGGTAGCGTCGAACGGGTGTCCGGCCGCCACCTCCGACGCCCTCGTGCCTGGTGGTTCCGGCGCGCCGTGATCGCCGTCGGCGTCCTGGCGCTCGGCGCGGGCGTCGGGGCCGGGATCGCGCTGCTGAGCGAAGGGGACGGCGGCGACGTCGCGGCGCTCGGCGACGGGAGCGCCCGACTGGTGCCCCGTCCCGGACCGATCACGATCGCGCTCGGCGGCGAGGTGCAGGCGGGCGACGTCCTCGGCGGACGGCTCTTCGCCGGCCAGGACCCGATCGGCCCCTTCGCCGACGTCCTGGCCGAGGCGGACCTGGCCGTGGTCGGCCTGTCCGCAGCCGTGGTCGACGAGGACCCAGCCGATCCGGGCGGCGCGGCATGGGTGCCGGCCACGGTCCTCGACGGCCTGGAGACGGCGGGTGCCGACGTGATCTCGCTGGCCAACGACCGCGCCCTCGACCTCGGCCCCGCCGGGCGGGATCGCACCCTCGGGCTCGTCGCGGGCCGTCGGGCCGCCGTGGCCGGGATCGGTGTCGACGAGCACGATGCGTACGCACCGGCCGTGCGCACCGTCGGCGGCGCCCGCGTGGCGGTGCTCGCGGCCACGCAGGACCTCGACCCGGCGCGGATCGCCACCGACACCGCCGGCCCCGCGCAGCCGGGCGTGGCGTCGGCGAAGCGCGTCGACCGGCTGGTCGCCGAGGTCGAGGCGACAGCGGAGGAGGCCGACGTCGTGGTCGTGTACCTGCACTGGGGGCAGGAGGGCGAGACCTGCCCCGGCGCCGGCCAGCGCGAGCTCGCCGCCGCCCTGATCGAGGCCGGCGCCGACGTCGTCGCCGGCCCGGGCGCCGGCGGGGTGCAGGGCGCCGGCCGCTCGGGTCCGGCCGTCGTCGCCTACGGCCTCGGCACGCTGGTCGGCGACGGTGCCGGCGAGGCGGGGACCCTGGCCGTCGACGTCGAGGACGGCGAGGTCACCAGCTGGCGGTGGGTCGCCGGCCGGGTGGTGGGAGGCGTCGCCGAGCCGGTCGACGCCGACGAGGCGGTCACTGCCGACCTCGACGCCCGCCAGGCCTGCGCCGGCCTCGGCCCCTGACTCCCGTTCTTGTCATGGAAACGGGGCTCCAGAGCCCCGTTTCCATGACGAGAACGGTTCAGCGGGCGGTCCAGCCGCCGTCGACGGCGATGGTCTGGCCGGTGATGTAGCTGCCGGCGTCGGTGGCCAGCAGCAGCAGGGCACCGTCGAGCTCGTGCAGCTCGCCGGGCCGGCCCAGCAGCGTGCCCCGGCGGATGTAGCGCAGGCCGGCGTCCTCTCCGACGAACATCGCCGCGGTGAGCTCCGTCTCGAAGTAGCCGGGCGCGATGGTGTTCACGCGGATGCGGTGCTTCGCCCACTGCGCCGCCAGCTCCCGGGTGAGGTTGACCAGTCCGCCCTTCGATGCCGCATAGGCCGCCTGGGCGTTGGGCGCCGCCGCCACCAGCCCGTGCACCGAGGAGATGTTGACGATCGACCCGCCCTGCTCCTGCACGATCATCTGCCGGGCGGCGGCCGCCGACAGCACGAAGCAGGCGTTCATGTTCACATCGACCACGCGGCGGAACTCGGCGGGGTCCTCGTGCTCGGCGGGCGTGACGGCGTCGGTGGTGCCGGCGTTGTTGACGATGACGTCGATCCGCCCGAGGTCGCCGACCGCCCGCTCGACGAGCTGCTCGAGCTGGGCGTCGTCGGCGACGTCGCACCCGGCGGCGTGGATGCGCTCGCTGGTGCCGGCGAGGTCGTCGAGCCGGTCGACGCGGCGGGCTGCCGCCAGCACGGTGGCGCCCTGGTCGGCCAGGACCTGCGCGAACCGACGGCCGATGCCGCTCGAGGCACCGGTGACGATGGCCACCTTGCCGTCCAACCGGAAGTCCGGAGCTGCTCCCACGACCTCGGTCCTACCAGAGCGGTGGCCCCTGGCGCGAGACGGCTACGTTCGACGCATGGGTACCCCCGAAGAACCGGCCGAGCTGTTCGACCTGCGCATGAGCGAGGAGGCCCGGCCCCTGTTCGAGCGGGTGGTGCGGTTCCTCGAGGACGTCGTCGAGCCCATGCAGCAGGAGTTCCACCGCCTCGGCGAGGGCCGCCAGGACCGCTGGAGCTACGCCCCAGGCCAGCTCGAGCTGCTCGACGGCGCCAAGGCCAAGGCGCGCGAGGCCGGCCTCTGGAACTTCTTCCTGCCGGACTCCGAGGTGGGCGGTCTCAGCAACCTCGACTACGCCTACATCGCCGTCGAGCTCGGCAAGTACCCGCTCGGATCCGAGAGCCTCAACTGCTCGGCGCCCGACACCGGGAACATGGAGGTGCTCGAGCGGGTCGGCACGCCCGAGCAGAAGGCGCAGTGGCTCGAGCCGCTGCTGAACGGCGAGATCCGCTCGGCGTTCGCCATGACGGAGCCCGACGTGGCCAGCTCCGACGCCAAGAACGTGCGGCTCCGCGCAGTGAAGGACGGCGACGAGTACGTCCTCAACGGCGAGAAGTACTACATCTCCGGCGCCGGCGACCCGCGCTGCAAGATCATGATCGTCATGTGCCAGACCGATCCCGACGCGCCGCCGCACCGGCAGCAGTCGCAGATCCTCGTGCCGATGGACACGCCGGGTGTCGAGATCCTCGGCCCGATGCACGTCTTCGGCCACGACGACGCGCCGCACGGGCACATGCACCTGCGCTTCACCGACGTCCGGGTGCCGACCTCGAACATGCTGCTCGGCGAGGGGCGGGGCTTCGAGATCTCCCAGGTCCGCCTCGGCCCCGGCCGCATCCACCACTGCATGCGGGCCATCGGGCAGGGCGAGAAGGCCCTCGAGCTGCTGATCCGCCGGGCCAAGTTCCGTGAGGCCTTCGGCAAGCCGATCCTCAGCCTCGGCAAGAACATGGAGACGGTCTCGCGGGCCCGCATCGAGCTCGACGCCTGCCGGCTCATGGTGCTGAAGGCCGCCAAGGCGATGGACGTGCTCGGCAACCAGGAGGCCCGCGTGTACGTCAGCGCGGTGAAGGCCATGGTGCCCGAGAAGGTCTGCCAGATCATCGACCAGGCGATCCAGGTGCACGGCGCCACGGGCGTGTCCGAGTGGACGCCGCTCGCCGGCATGTACACCTCGCAGCGCACGCTGCGCCTCGCCGACGGCCCGGACGAGGTGCACCACTTCGTCGTCGCCCGCCACGAGGCGTCCCGCTACGACTCGCCGGCCGACATCGGCCCCCGGGGCAGCAGCGAGGGGATCTTCTCCGGCCCGTGAGCGGCACGACCCGGCCGCTCTTCCACCTGGCCCTCGCACCGGAGTGGGAGCGGGCGCGCCACGCCGGCAGCTACGACCGCTCCACCATCGACCGCTCCCTCGCCGAGGAAGGGTTCATCCACTGCTCGTTCGCCGAGCAGGTCCAGGCGACGGCCGACCGCTTCTACCGTGGGCGCGGCGACGTCGTGCTCCTGCGCATCGACCCGCACCGGCTCGACGCGCCGGTCCGCGAGGAGGTCGCGCCCGGCACGGGGCAGGCCTTCCCGCACGTGTACGGGCCGATCGACCTGGTCGCGGTCGAGGCCGCCGACCCCGTGCCCGTGGGCGCCGACGGCCGGCTCGACGTCAGCGGCCTGCTACCGGGGTGACCCCGCCGCTCAACGGGCGGTGAGCTGGGAGACCAGCTGGGGCAGCACCGCGAAGTCGCCCTTGCCCACGCACGCCGCCACACCGAGCTCGATGGCACGGGCCTCGAGCTCCGGGGTGACGAAGGCGCTGAAGAGCACGATCCGCTGCGAGGGCTCCTGGCCCAGGATCTCGGCGGCGACGTCCATGCCGTCGCGGCCCGGCATGCGGTTGTCGAGGATGACGACGTCGGGCACCTCGGGGTGGTCGAGCGTGCCGTACACCTCGAGGGCGTGCAGGCCGTCGACGGCCTCGCCCACCACCTCGACCCCGAGCCCGGAGGACTCGAGGATCGTGCGCACGAGGAGACGGATGTCGATGTCGTCGTCGACGATCAGCACCGTCGGGGGTCCTTCGCTCATCCGGCTTCCTTACCCAGCTCGTCCGCCGCGTCGGTCGCACCCTACGCCCCTTCTGGCCGGAGGCCGTTACCGTGCCGTGACGATGAGCGCAGAACGTCCTCACGCCCGTCAGGCCGCTGCTGCCCGTGCCCGCAAGCGCCAGCAGGGGCGACGCATGCTCCCGGTGCTGATCACGCTCGGCGTCGTGGTGGTCGCCGCTGCGGTCACCGCCCTCGTCCTGTCCGCCGGCGGGTCCGACGAGCCTCCCGCCCCGGGGTCGCCCGAGGAGCTCGCGCTGGGCGAGGAGGTCTTCGTCGACAGCTGCCAGACGTGCCACGGGGAGGGCGCGCAGGGCGGTCTCGCCGGCCCGCCGCTGGTGCACGAGATGTACCAGGACCTCGAGGACGACGACATCCGCACCGCCGTCCGGCAGGGCAAGGCGCAGGAGAACTGGGAGTACGCGCCGATGCCGCCGGTCCCGGGCATCGAGGCCCACGAGGTCGAGGCGGTGATCGCGTACGTCCGGTCCCAGCAGTCGGAGGCGTGGGGCGAGGAGCCCTGACGCCGGTGGTCAGCCCAGCGCCGCCCGCAGCGCCGCCTTCTGCACCTTGCCCATGGCGTTGCGCGGCAGCTCGTCGACGACGACGACCCGGCGGGGCCGCTTGAAGCGGGCGAGGTCGCCGCACGCCGCCACCACGGCGTCGGCCTCGACGGTCGCCCCCGGCGCCGGCACCACGACCGCCACCACGACCTCGCCCAGGTCGGCGTCGGGCACGCCCACCACCGCCGACTCCGCCACCTCCGGAAGGGCGTCGAGCACCAGCTCGACCTCCTTCGGGTAGACGTTGTACCCACCGGCGATGATCAGGTCGCTCGCCCGGCCCGCCAGCGTGAGGCGGCCCTGGCCGTCGACGTGGCCGACGTCGCCGGTGCGGAACCACCCGTCCGGGGCGAAGGCGGCCGCCGTGGCCTCGGGTCGCTCCCAGTAGCCGAGGAACACGCCGGGGCCGCGCACCTCGACCCCGCCGGCGGTGCCCGGCGCGCACCGGCCCCCTTCGTCGTCCACGACCCGCAGCTCCACGCTGGGGAGCGGGAAACCCACCGTCCCGGCCACGCGGTCGCCGTCGTAGGGGTTCGAGGTCAGGATCATCGTCTCGGTCATCCCGTAGCGCTCGACGATCCGGTGCCCCGTGCGCTCGGCGAACGCCTCGTGCTCGGCCGCCGGCAGCGGGGCGGACCCGGACGTGAACAGGCGCATGCCGGCGCAGGCCGCGGCGTCGAGCCCGGGGTGGGCGAGGAGCCGGTGGTAGTGCGTGGGCACCCCCATCAGCACCGTGCTGCGGCCGAGGTCCGCGACCACGGCGTCCGGGTCGAAGCGGGTGTGGAAGCGGACGGCCGCGCCGACGCCGAGCGCGCAGTGGAGCGCGACGAAGAGCCCGTGCACGTGGAAGGTGGGCAGCACGTGCACCAAGACGTCGCCCGGCTCGAAGCGCCAGGCGTCGATCAGCGCCCTGGCGTTGGAGACCAGGTTGCGGACCGACAGGAGGGCGCCCTTCGACCGCCCCGTGGTGCCCGACGTGTAGAGCATCGCGGCCGGGTCGGTGCCGGCTCGGGGGACGAGCTCGGCGAGCGGTTCGTCGTCGGCGGCCAGCTCGTCGAGGAGGGGTTGGTCGACCACGAGGGCCGGCCGGGCGTCGTCGACGAACCCCGCCACCTCGACCGGCGTGTACGCCGTGTTGAGCGGGATCGGCACCACCCCTCGCCGCAGGCACGCGAGGTACAGGGCGGCGGCGTCGGCCGACTTCGGGACCTGCACGACCACCCGGTCGCCGGCCACCACCCCACGGCGGTGGAGCGCGCCGGCGAGCGCGGCCGAGCGGTCGTCGAGGTCGGCGTAGGACCAGACGTCGCCTCCGTCGAGGAGCAGGCACGGACGTCCGGCAGGGGTCTCCGGGACGAGGGCGTCGTACGCGTTCACCGGCACGGGAGCGGAACCTAGGCTCCGCCCATGTCCATCGTGCACAAGAGCCGCTACCCCGACGTCGAGATCCCCTCGGTGCCCATCACCGAGTTCGTGCTCCGCCGAGCCGGCGAGCTCGCCGACCGTCGCGCGATCGAGGACGTCGGCAGCGGGCGCGGGTACACCTACGGCGAGCTGAAGGGCGCGATCCACGCGCTCGCGGGCGGGCTGCAGGCGAAGGGCATCGGTCCCGGCTCCACGGTGGCGATCATGGCGCCGAACCTTCCCGAGTACGCCCTCGTGTTCCACGGCGTCGCCGTCGCCGGCGCCACGAACACCACGCTGAACCCGACCTACACGGCCGACGAGATCCGCCACCAGCTGCAGGACTCCGGCGCCGAGCTGCTCGTGACGATCGGGATGTTCCTCGACACGGCGCGCGACGCCATCGAGGGCACGTCGGTCTCCGAGATCGTGACCATGGACGCGGCGGAGGGCACGACCCCGCTCACCGCGCTCTTCGGCGAGCCGATCGAGCAGGTCCCCGTGGACACCGCCGAGCACGTCGTGGTGCTGCCCTACTCGTCGGGCACGACCGGCCTGCCGAAGGGCGTCATGCTCACCCACCGCAACCTGGTGGCGAACATCGCCCAGTGCGACCCGGTGCTCGACGTCTCGGGCGACGACGAGGTCGCCATCGCCGCCCTGCCGTTCTTCCACATCTACGGCATGCAGGTGCTCATGAACGGCCTGCTGGCCAACGGCGTGGAGATCCTGTCGATGCCCCGCTTCGACCTGCAGCAGGCGCTCGAGGCGATCCAGGACCAGAAGGTCACCCGCTTCTTCGCCGTGCCTCCGATGGTGCTCGCACTCGCCAAGCACCCCCTCGTGGACGAGTACGACCTGTCGTCGCTGCGGCAGGTGTTCTCCGGCGCCGCCCCGCTCGGGGCCGAGCTGGCCGAGGAGGCCGCCGCCCGCATCGGCACCGAGGTGGTGCAGGGCTACGGCATGAGCGAGCTGTCGCCGGTGTCCCACGCGACGCCGCCCGGCGAGTACCGCCCGGGCACCTCCGGCGTCGCGGTGCCGAACACCGAGTGCCGCATCGTCGATGCCGACGGCGAGGACCAGGACGTCGGCGGTCGGGGTGAGCTGTGGGTGCGGGGCCCGCAGGTCATGAAGGGGTACCTCAACAACGACGAGGCCACCCGGCACACCATCGACGAGGACGGCTGGCTCCACACGGGCGACGTCGCCGAGCTCGACGAGGCCGGCCACTACTCGATCGTCGACCGGGTGAAGGAGCTCATCAAGTACAACGGCTTCCAGGTTCCCCCGGCCGAGCTCGAGGCGCTGATCGTCACCCATCCGAAGGTCATGGACGTCGCCGTGATCGGCGTGCCCGATGTGTCGGCCGGCGAGCTGCCGAAGGCGTTCGTCGTGGTGAAGCCCGGCATGGAGATGACCGAGGACGAGGTGAAGGAGCACGTGGCCGCCCACGTCGCGAGCTACAAGCACATCCGCATCGTCGAGTTCACCGACGCGATCCCCAAGTCGGCGAGTGGCAAGATCCTCCGCCGCATGCTCCGCGACCAGTCCTGACCGCCCCGATCCCCACCACGGCTCACACGCGCTTCCAGGCGGGGTGGAGGCCCGAGAGCCGGCGCGCCCGGGCGATGTCCGCCCGGG
>DASUEE010000143.1:0-3983 GCA_036275235.1 Acidimicrobiales bacterium
AGGAGCGATGCACTCGCATCCCGTGTGGAGGCTCGAGATCACCTTCACCGAAGACGACCAGACCACGCGTGCCGACGCCGTCCTCGACGTCGCCGGCCACCACCACCACGGGTGGGGCCGGTCCCGTCGCGACCCGGGCGATGCTGACGTCCCGAGCATCGGCGAGGAGGTCGAGGCGGCACGGGCGCTCATCCGGCTGGCGCACCAGCTGCTCGGCGCGGCCGAGGAGGAGATCGAGGAGGTGGAGCAGCGCGCGGTCCACATCCACGCATGACCCCGTCGGACGAGGAGGTGGTCGTCGCCGCCGGCGGGGTCCGGCTCCGCGGCGACCTCTCGGTGCCGGAGCACCCGGCGCGGATCGTGGTCTTCCCGCACGGCAGCGGGAGCGCAGCCCGCGACGGGTTCGGCGCTCACCTGTCATCCCCGCCCCCCCGGTCGGGTGACCGGCGGTTCCGGCGATCGGTTCAACGCTTGGGTGATCGGGACCGTCGTGCCCGGTGCGGGCCGGGGCCGGGATCCGGATCTCGAGGAGCCTCCTTCGTGCACCTCCAGCGTGCGACTGATGCGTCAACCGCGGTAGGGCCCTTCGTCCTGCAGGTCGAGCGCTCCCACCGACGCTGCGCGCAGGGTCTCGTCCATGCGGAGGATGACCACGGAGCCGGAGAGGGCGGTGAGGGCGGCGACCGCCCAGATGGCGGCCTCGATCGAGACCGCGTCGGCGATGAGCCCGGCGAGGAGCGCTCCCACCGCGAACCCGCTGTCGCGCCAGAGCCGGTACACCCCGACCGAGCGGGCACGCCAGTGGGGGTGCGCGACGTCGCCGATGACGGCGAGCAGCGTCGGGTACACCATCGCCGTGCCCGCCCCCAGCAGGGCGGCGCCGGCCACCCATGCCCAGAAGCCGCTCGTGGCGGCGATGGCACCGAGCGCCACCGCCTGGACGAGCATCCCGCCGGCCACGAATGGCTTGCGCCCGAGCCGGTCGGACGCACCGCCGGTCACCATCTGACCCAGTCCCCACACCGCCGGGTACACCGCCGCGACGGCGCCGATCTGGCCGACGGAGAGGCCGGCGTCGGCGAAGAAGAGCGGGAAGAGGCCCCAGGCGAGACCGTCGTTCAGGTTGTTGACCAGCCCGGCCTGGCTCGCGGAGGAGAGCGACCGCTCCCGGAAGCTCGTGAGGAGGAACACCTCCCGCGTCGTGAGCTCGTGGCCGAGGTCGTCGCGAGCCGCCACGTGGCCCTCGGCCTCGTGGCGGGCGTGGGCGTGGGTCTCCCGCACGACGACCGCCGACATCCCCAGGCCGACCGCGGCGAAGCTCAGGCCGAGCAGGAACGGCGCCGGCCGGAGACCGTGCGCGTCGGCGAGGGCGCCCGTCGCGATCGCCGTGAGCGCCACCGCGAGGTAGCCGGCCGCCTCGTTGAAGCCCATCGCCAGGCCACGTCTCGCAGGCCCGACGAGGTCGATCTTCATGATGATCGTGGTGGACCACGTGAGTCCCTGGTTCACGCCGAGGAGCACGTTGGCGACGATCACCCAGGTCCACGTCGGCGCCCAGATGAGGATCAGCGGGACCGGGATCCCCACCAACCAGCCTGCGACCAGGACCGGCTTGCGCCCGTAGCGGTCCGACAGGGTCCCGGCGAAGAAGTTGGTGGCGGCCTTCACGATGCCGAACGCGGCGATGAACGTCAGCGTGACGGTGAAGCCCGTGAGCCCGAACTCCTCGTCGGCCAGCAGGGGCAGCACCGTGCGCTCCTGGCCGATCATCCCGCCGACCAGTGCGTTCACCGCGACGAGCAGGGCGAACTGCGGCAGGTTCTCCCGCAGCCCCAGCCGCACCGGCGGGGCATCGCCGCTCATCCGGGCCTGCACGGCGCAGATCCTCGCACCGCGTCCCCGACCCTCACCAGGGTCCGCCATCCAGACCACGTGGATGGTTCGGCGCGCCATCGTTGTTGTACGCCACGTCAACCGAGATCCGGCTCGGACCGACCACAGGAAGGAGCCTCCGATGATCGCCATCTCGCCCGTCCGCCTCAACCACGCCGTCCTCTTCGTCGCCGACCTCGACCGGTCGGTCGCCTTCTACCGCGACGTGTTCGGGATGGAGGTCGTGGCCAGCGAGCCGCGTGCCGACGCCGCGTTCCTCCGCCTGCCCCGGTCGGGGAACCACCACGACCTCGGACTGTTCGGGGTCGGAACCGCGAGCGGGCCGAAGCGGCGGGGCGCGATCGGCCTCTACCACCTGGCCTGGCAGCTCGACACCATCGACGAGCTCGCCGCTGCCCGGGAGGCGCTGCAGGCTGCCGGTGCCTTCACCGGCCAGTCCTCCCACGGCGCCACGAAGAGCCTCTACGGCGCCGATCCGGACGGCAACGAGTTCGAGATCATGTGGATGTTGCCGAGGGACGCGTGGGGCGAGTACGAGAACGCCGCCCCGGTCGACCACCTCGATCTCGCCGGCGAGCTCGCGCGCTGGTCGGGCGTCCGCACCGCCGGCGAGATCGTCGCCAGCGGGTCACGCTGACGCGCGGCGAGTAGGTGTCGGCCGGCATCGACGCGTCGCACGGGATCTGCCGAGAGGTCGGCGACCCGGCATCGACGATGCCGAGACCCCGGTCACCGCCCGGCGAGGACTGCACCGGGATGGCGGCCGCGCCGTCGACGACGCTCAGCGCCGGCGGGGCGTCGACGGAACCGGCGAGCCCACCGAAGGGGAAGCGCACGTCGTAGGAGACGGTGCGGCTGGTGGTGTTCCCCGCCTCGTCGACGCGTTGACCTGACCGGCGCGACCAGCGCACCAGCAACCGTTCAGCACCTCTTCGCGCACGGGCAACCGACCGTTGATCGGGCATCAACACCCCACTCGTACGGTCCTCACATGGCATCTTCGCTTCTCGACCGGGTCGGCCTCGGCGGCGAGCGCGCCGTCGCCAACGCGCGGCACGAGGCGCTGCGCCCCGAGCGGGAGGCCGAGATCATCGCCGCGCTGGTCGCGGCGCTGGACCGCAGGGCGGCCGATCAGGCGGCGCGCGTGGCTGCGGCGATGGCGTCGGCCGCTTGAACGCCCCACCGACTCGACCCGGCCCCCGTGGCGAGGCGGCAGCGAGCTCAGTCGCCGAGCGTCTCGCGGTGCCGGGACGTGTTGAAGCCCCGTCGGGGTCTCGATGCCACCTCAGCGACCCCACCGCCGAGCCGGCCCCGCCACGTGGGGCACGCTGATCGTCTGGCCGCTCGCCACCGACGCGTGACCCGTGCCCCTCGGGGGTTCAGCTGGCGAGCAGCGGGAGGTCGAGCGGCGCCCGCCTCGTCCGCTTCAGCTCGGAGAACCCGGGGAAGTCGGCGAACGTGCGCAGGGCCTCGTAGAAGGCCACCGCCGTCTCGTCGTCCTCCGGCACCGCGCTGATCACCGGACCGAAGAGCGAGTTCCCGTGCGGCGGGTCGTAGGTGATGATCGGCGTGCCGACGTCGGGGCCGGCGCGGCGGAACGCCTCCTCGGTCTCCGCCACGATCAGCTGGTCCCAGGAGTCGTCGTCGGCAGCGGCGGCCAGGACGTCGGGCAGCCCGACGCTGCGCACGACCTCGGCGACGTCCATGTCCTCGGAGCGGGCGGCCAGCCGGTCGACGAGGTCGCCGTCGAGCGGCGTGTACCAGTAGCGCTCACCCCACGCCTGGTAGAGCCGACCCACCGCCTCGTTGCCGTGCTCGGCGCGGGTCGCCGCGGCGACGCGGTGGAAGGCGCGCCCGAGTGCCTGGGCGTCGCGCATGCCGTCGGGCTGGTCCGTGCCCTCGTTGAGGAACCACAGCGAGATGAAGCGCCAACCGATCGTGATCTCCTGCAGCTCGGCGACCCGACGGATCCACACCGAGGTCTGCCACGCGAACGGGCAGCCGGGATCGAAGAAGAACTCGACGTCGTGCGGGCCACCGTCGAGCTCGGGCAGCGGGCGGGGTGCGAACGTTCCGTCGTCCATGGGGGG
>DASUEE010000144.1:0-5507 GCA_036275235.1 Acidimicrobiales bacterium
CGTCCACGTGAAGCCCCACATCGGCACCGATCTGTGCGACCACGCCCACGTCGGGTTCCTGGTGCGGGGACGTCTCGCCGGCGAGTACCCGGACGGCTGCACGTTCGACTTCGTGGCGCCCACCGGCGTGCACATCGACCCGGGCCACGACAGCTGGGTGCCCGGCGACGAGCCCGCCGTGCTCATCGAGTTCGACTTCGGTCCCGACACCGTCGAGCGCCTCGGGATCTCCCCCACCCACCAGCACTGAGCTGAGCCGGCGGCGCGCTCTGGCGTCAGCCTCGGCGTCGGCGCCTGCTCTGGAAACTGGCAGCGGCTCCGTTGCACGCACCGGCGTCAGGCGTCGGCGTCGAACAGCGCAGGCGCCACGCCGACGTCGTAGACCACGTGATCGCCGGCGCGGCGTGCCTCCGGCGTCGGCTCGTGCCGGGTGAGGCGGCCGTCGTGGAACAGGTGCTCCACCACCACGTCGTGCACGAGCACCAGGTGGTCGGCGAGGAAGCGCCGGTGGCAGCGCCACCACACCGACTCCGAGCACAGCACCGCCACGCTCTCCTCGGCGGCGACGCCGAGCAGCTCGTCCACGCCACGCAGGAACTCCTCGGTCGCCATGTGGTCGGCGTAGGCGCGGAGCTGGTCGTTGCGCACGCCGATGTTCGGGGAGTCGGCCGACCGCTTCCGCCGGCCGCCGAGCGCCTCGAGGTGCTGGTAGCCGACCTCGTGCTCCGGCAGCCACGACGCCATCGCCTCCGCCGAGAACTGCGGGTGCCGCCGGCTGCCGGGGAAGCGGCGCACGTCGACCACCTCGGTGACGCCGGCGCCGCGCAGCAGCTCGCCGAGGTCGTCGGCCTCGGCCGTCCCGTGCCCGACGCTGCGGATGGTGGTCATCCCGGTGGAGCGTACGAGCGCCGGGCGCGATGATCGATCGGCACCCGAACCGTCGGAGGGACATGCGCGCGTTCGATCCCGACCTCCCGAAGCGGCTCGACGAGCTGATGGCCCGACACGTCGAGGCCGACGAGGCCGGCGGCCTCGCCTGGCTCGCCTGGTGCGCCGGCGACGTCGTCGCCGGGTCGGCCGGCGTGCTCACCCGGGGCGAGCCGGCGCCGGTCGAGCGGGACAGCCTCTTCCGGATCGCGTCGGTCACGAAGCCGCTCACGGCCGTCGCCGCCCTGCTGCTCGTCGAGGAGTGCCGGCTGCGCCTCGAGGACCCGGTCGACGACCTGCTCCCCGAGCTCGCCGACCGCCGGGTGCTCGTCGAGCCGCGCGGACCGGTCCACGGCGAGACGGTGCCCGCCGAACGGGCGATCACCGTGCGGGACCTGCTGACCATGCAGTGCGGCATCGGCATGGACCTGCTCGCCCCGTGGCCCCAGCCGATGTTCGACGCCATGGGCGACCTCGAGCTCGGCCCCGGCGCGCCCGAGCCGGGCAGCCAGCCCGGGCCCGACGAGTGGATGCGTCGCCTCGGCACCCTCCCGCTCACCCACCAGCCGGGCGGGCGGTGGCTGTACAACACAGCGTCGGACATCCTCGGCGTGCTCATCGCCCGAGCGGCCGGCACGCCGTTCGACGTCTTCCTGCAGGAGCGCGTGCTCGACCCGCTCGGCATGGCCGACACCACGTTCTGGACTGCGGACATCCGTCGCCTGGGCACCTCGTACTCCGTCGACGCGTCGACCGGTGAGCGCACGCCGTACGACCCGCCCGACGGGCTGTGGTCCACGCCGGCGTCGTTCCCCTCCGGCGCCGCCGGCCTGCTCTCGACCGTCGACGACCTCGCCGCGTTCGGCCGGATGCTGCTCGCCGGCGGGATCCTGCCCGACGGCTCCCGGCTCCTCAGCCGCGCCTCGGTGGCGGCGACGACCGTCGACCAGCTCGGCGTCGCCGCCGGCACCCACCCCGGCATCACCCACGATGGTTCCGTCGGGTGGGGCTTCGGCGTCGGCGTGCAGCTGCGTCGCACGGGTCTCGCCCGCACCGTCGGCAGCTACGGGTGGGACGGCGGCCTCGGCTCGTCGTGGGCCAACGACCCCGCCGAGGGCCTGGTGGGCGTCGTGCTGTCCACCGACATGTTCGCCGGGTCCGACGCGCTCCCGCACCCGCTGACCGACTTCTGGACGACCGTCTACGCCGCCCTCGACTGAGCAGCCCTGATCCGGGCCGCAACTCGCTCGCCCGCCCGCCGCACGGGTGGCAGCCTCTGCCCATGCACGGCGAGCCGGCGCACGTCGTCGCGGCAAGGGGGGTGCGCAAGCGCTTCGGTGACGTCCAGGCCGTCGACGGGATCGACCTCGTGGTCGCCGGGGGCGAGCGCGTCGGCATCGTCGGTCCCAACGGCGCCGGCAAGACGACGCTGCTTCTCATGCTGCTCGGCGCCATCGACCCCGACGAGGGCTCCGTCGAGCTCCTCGGCCGGCGACTCCCGGAGGGTCGGAGCCGGGCGATGGAGTGCGTGGGCTTCGCCGCCGGCTACCTCCCCCTCCCCGACCGGCTGAAGGTCCACGAGGCGCTGCGGTTCTTCGCCGACCTCCACGACCACCCCGACCCGGGGGCCGACGTCGACCGGGTCATCGAGGAGCTCGACATCGGCTACCTGCGCGACAAGACGTGCATGAGCCTGTCGTCCGGGCAGGCCACGCTCGTCGGCATCGCCAAGGCCGTGATGCACCGGCCCCGCCTGGTCGTGCTCGACGAGCCCACGGCGTCGCTCGACCCCGACATCGCCCTGCGGGTGCGCGACGCGCTCGCCCGCCTGAACGATGAGCACCGCACGGCCCTGCTGATGACCAGCCACGACATGCGCGAGGTCGAGGCCCTCACCGAGCGGGTCGTCTTCCTGCGCGACGGTCGGGTGCTCGCCGACGGCGTGCCGGCCGAGGTGGTCGCCGACGCCGGCCACGCCACCCTCGAGGAGATGTTCCTCGCCGAGGCCATCCGCATGCGGGGAGCGCGGCTGTGACCGCCCTCGCCGAACCGCCGATCGCCGAGCCCGCTCCGGACATCCGGTGGCACCGGGTGAAGGCCGTGGTCCGGCGCCACGTGCTCGTGCAGGCCCGCAACCCCGGGCACTGGTTTCTGCTCTTCGTGCTCCCCGTGGTCGACGCCGTGCTGTTCTCCTCGATCGGCGTGGCGTTCGGCGAGACGGACCGGGCCGTCGAGATCCTGGTCGTCGGGATCCTGCTCTTCCACGTGATCTGGCAGCTGACGCTGTCCGGCTCCCTCGGGTTCCTCGAGGAGGTCTGGTCGCGCAACGTCCTGAACCTGTGGACCACGCCGCTCACCGAGCGCGAGTACGGGCTGGCGCTGCTGCTCACCGGCTTCGTCCGGGCGCTGGTGTCGATGGGCCTCGTGGGCATCGTCGCCGCCGGGCTCTACTCGGTCGACCCCACCGGCGCCGGCTGGGTGCTGGCCGTCGGCGCCGCCGCCCTGATGGTCTTCGGCTGGGCGGTGGCCCTGCTCGTGATCGGCCTCGTCCTGCAGTTCGGCGAGACCGCCGAGGTCTTCTCGTGGGGCCTGATCGTGCTGCTGATGCCGCTGTCCGGCATCTTCTACCCGCCCGAGGCGTTGCCCGGCGCGCTGCAGCCCGTCGCCGAGGTCATCCCGCTCACCCGCGTCTTCGAGGCCACCCGCGCGAGCCTCGAGGGCGGGTCGGTCCAGTGGGTCGACCTCGGCGTGGGGACCGCCGGCTCGCTGATCTGCGTGGTCCTGGGAGCCTGGTTCGTGCAGCGCCAGCTCCGCCGCTTCCGCCAGCAGGGCTGGATCACGCGCTTCTCCTGACCCGCGGCCGAGCGGCCGGTCACGCCGGCGGTGTACGACTGCGGCATGGCGGAATCATCAACAGCAGAGGACCGGGCGGTGGGAGCCCTCCTCGGGCTGGCGGTCGGCGACGCGGTCGGCACCACGCTCGAGTTCCAGCGGCCCGGCACGTTCGAACCGATCGACGACATGGTGGGCGGTGGCCCGTTCCGGCTGCCGGCCGGTGCCTGGACCGACGACACGTCGATGGCCCTGTGCCTGGCCGAGTCGATCGCCGACACCGGCGGCATGGACCTCGCCGACCAGCTGCGGCGCTACGTCGCCTGGCGCACCCACGGCCACCTGTCCTCCACCGGCCGCTGCTTCGACATCGGCATCACGACCTCGGCGCAGCTCGCGCGCTTCGAGCGCACGGGCGAGCCCGTCGACCCGTCACCGGACCAGGAGTCGGCGGCGAACGGGTCGCTCATGCGGCTCGCCCCGGTGCCCATCCGCTGGCACGCCGACGTGGCGGAGGCCGCCGAGCGGTCGGCCGAGTCGAGCCGCACGACCCACGCCGCCGACCGGCCCGTCGACGCGTGCCGCGTGCTGGGGGCGATGATCGCCGCGCTGGTCGGCGGCACGCCGTGGGAGGAGGTGGCCGACCCGTCGTTCTGGCGGTGGGGTCCGCTGCACCCGGCGGTGGAGGCCGTGGCTCGCGGGTCCTGGGCCAGGAAGGAGCCGCCGGCGATCCGCGGCAGCGGCTACTGCATCGACGCCCTCGAGGCGGCCCTCTGGGCGGTGGCCGGCGCCGACGACCTCCGCGAGGCCGTGCTCCGGGCCGCCAACCTCGGCGACGACGCCGACACCACCGCCGCCATCGCCGGCCAGCTCGCCGGCGCCCGCTGGGGATCGAGCGGCATCCCGATCCGCTGGCGCGCCCAGCTCCACCTGCGGTCGCGGATCGCCGAGCTGGCCCGGACGCTGTTCGCCGCCGGCGGCGGGGCCGTCGAGCGGGCGTGGGGGCACGACGACGCGCTGCACGCCTGGTGGGTCGACGACCACGTGCTGGCCGGCGAGTACCCGGCTGCGAAGGACGATCCCGTGCGCTCCGACGAGAAGCTGCACGTCCTGCTCGACGCCGGCGTCCGCACCTTCGTCGACCTGACCGACGCGGCGACCACCGACGCCCACCTCACGCCGTACTCGCCACGCCTGGCCGCCGCTGCCGACCTGCGGCGTCTCGACCTGCGCCGGATCAGCCATCCCATCCCCGACCGCGGTGTCGTCGACGACCACGTGTACGACGACATCGTCCGCACCATCCACGAGCACCGCTCCCGTGGCGCGGTCTACGTGCACTGCTGGGGCGGCGTCGGTCGCACGGGCACGGTCGTCGGCTGCCTGCTGGCCGACGCCGGCCACGCCGACCACGAGATCGACGCCCGCCTCGCCGAGCTCCGGTCCGGCACCCGCAAGGCGCACCGGGGGTGCCCCGAGGACGAGCACCAGCGGGCGGTGATCCGGCGCCGGGCGGCGGCCCGTCCGAGCTGATCGGCCCGTTGGGGGTGTCCGAGTCCCGCCTCGGAGCGACGACGGCGTGATCGTGACCTCGGACCCTGGGCGGCGGCACCTCGCCGGCGGACGATGCGTGCATGCGGCCCACCACCCGCACGCTCCTGACGGCGACGATGGTCCTGGCCATCGTCGCCGGCGGGTGCGGAGACGACGACGACACGACCGACACCGGCACGACGACCACCACCACC
>DASUEE010000145.1:0-6086 GCA_036275235.1 Acidimicrobiales bacterium
CGCTCGGCCAGCCGCAGCACCATGTCGACGATGGTCGCGGCGCGACGGTTCGTCGGGTCGCCCAGCTCCGACACGAAGCTGCGGTCGACCTTCAGGAACGACAGCGGGAGGGTGTGGAGGTACGTCATCGAGGAGTAGCCGGTGCCGAAGTCGTCGAGCCCGATGGCGATCCCGAGGGCGCGGATGTCGGAGAGCTCCTGCAGCACCGAGTGGCTGGTGGCGACGAGCGCGGACTCCGTCAGCTCGAGCCGCAGTCGGTGGGGAGGGAGCCCGGTCCGCTCGAGGACGTCGGTGAGCCGGTCGACGATCTCGTGGCCGCCGATCTGGCGGGCCGACAGGTTCACGCTCACGAAGATCGGATCGGGCCACCGGACGGCTCGGGAGCACGCCTCCTCGAGCACCCACTGCCCGATCGGGATGATCAGCTCGGAGTCCTCGGCGATGTCGAGGAACTGATCGGGGCCGAGCAGCCCCCGCTGCGGGTGCTCCCAGCGCAGCAGCGCCTCGGTCCCGACGATCCGGCCGTCGGCCACGTCGACGATCGGTTGGTGGAACACGACGAGCTCGTCGTGGACCAGGGCGTGGTGGACCTGGAGCTCCAACGTCCGCTTCGCCTGGGAGGCGGTCTCCAACGTGGGGCTGTAGCGGACCCAGCGCGACCGGCCCATCTCCTTCGCCGCGTACATGGCGTGGTCGGCTCGGCGGAGGAGCTCATCGAGGTTGGCGTGCTCGGCGTCGGTCCCGGACGCCGTGGCCACCCCGATGCTGGCGCTGAGCACCAGCTCCTCGCCGTCGACCTCGACCGGCCGCGCCACGGCACCGGCGATCCGCTCGGCGAGGACCTCGGCCTCGGCGTCGTCGCCGAGGTCGGGAAGCACGACCACGAACTCGTCCCCGCCGACCCGGGCGAGGGTGTCCGTCTCGCGGAGCACCGATTGCACCCGACGGCACAGCTCGGCCAGGAGGGCGTCGCCGGCGGCGTGGCCGTGCCGGTCGTTGACCTCCTTGAAGTGGTCCAGGTCGAGGAACACCAGGGCGGTGGTGGTCCCCTCACGGGCCGCTCGGGCCAGGGCGTGGTGGGCGTGCTCGCCCAGCAGCAACCGGTTGGCGACGCCGGTGAGCGGGTCGTGCAGCGCGCGCTCGCTCAGGAGCTCCTCGGCACGACGGCGTTCGGTGACGTCGATGAAGGTGATCGCCACGTGCTCGGCATCGCCGACCGCGACGGGCACGCCCCGGGCCTCCATCCACACGCGCCGTCCGTCCGGCCGGTCGAGCCCGAACACGCCGTCGATGCGCCCGTCGGCCGCCTGCCGCAGCTGCGCGACGCGCTGCTCGAGCTCGAGCTCGCGCCCGGCGTCGTCGTAGAAGCGGATGTGCGGCGAGAGGAACGGGGCGCCCACCAGCACCTCGGGTTCGGCACCGACCAGCTCCGAGGCCGCCGGGTTCGCGGCGACGATCGTCCCGTCGGCGACGCGGACCAGCAGGACCCCCGCCGCGAGGGTGTCCAGGAGGAGACGGTGCTCCTCCTCCACCGCAGTGCGGACCTGCTCGGCGGCGCGCCGGTGGTGCGCCGCCAGGAACACGTTCCCCAGCACCCGGAGGACCTCACCGGAGGTGCCCGGACCCGAGGCGGCAGGTGCTCCTCGCCATCGCAACGCCAGGACGCCCTGGTAGTCCGCAGCTCCCCCGAGCGGGACGGTCGCCGCCGAACGGATGCCGTTGGCGATCATGAAGTCCCGCTCCGGCGCCGCATCGTCGGGGAGCTCCACCGGATCGGTGATGACGAGGACCTCGCCTCGCAGCAGCCGTGGGCCGGACCAGCCGAACGGCGTGCGCGGGAGGAGCGCCATGCGGCCCGGGCTCGGATCGAAGCTCGCCGCGCACCACTCGTTGACCAGCGCGAGGTGCCGGCCGTCCGGTGTGGGGACGTAGAGGAGCGCCTGGTCCGCCCCGGTGGCCTCGCACACCGTCGCGAGGGCGCGGTCGATCGCACGGTCGACGTCGGGGCCGGCGCTCGCCGCGAGCTCGGCCGACAGGGACACGGCCGTGCGCTCCATCGCCCGGAGGAGGTCGAGGTCCTCGAGCGCCCGCACCGCCGTGCTGCGATCGTGCAGGATCGCGACGACGTTCTCCCCGACGGGCGCCAGGCTGATCTCGACGGGGAGCTCGAGGCCGTCGGCGGTGACCGCCCGCAGGACCATGCCGCCGCCCATGTAGCGGGGACGCGGCTGCTGCTGGAAGAGCGCGCGCTTCGCCGCGTGCTGCGCACGTGCCGACTCGGGCACGATCGCCTCGACGCCCACGCCCACGAGCGAACCGGGCACGTGCCCGAGCAGCGCGTGGGCGGCATCGTTCGCCACCACGATGGTCCCGGTCTCGTCGACCGCGATCGCCGCGTCGGGGAGGTCGGCGACGAACCGGTCCAGGTAGACATCGGCGGCGGTCGATCCGGTCACGCCGCGCCGAATCTACGACGTGGTCCCGCAGGCGGTCCGGTCGTGCTCGAGCCCTGGTCTATCCACCCGTCGGGTCCGGGTAGGGCGCCCTGCGATGCCGGCGGACCGGAACGAGCCCGAACGCGCCCGGACGGTGCCCGACGGGGTCGCCTACTGGCTGGGGGCGGTGGTCCTCGCCGCCTCGGCTCTGGTCCGCAGCCTGCGAGCCCTCGACGGCGCCGCACTCCACCTGCTCGCCCGGCGAGCGTGGCCGTGGGCGTGCCGCCTCGGTTCGTCGACCACCCGGCAGCTCGCAGGCCTCCTGGCGCGCAGCCTCCGCGCCGCGCCGGCGTGGTGCTCCGCCCGGCGCGCGAAGGTCGCGCTGTGGGCGGCTGCCACCGAGGTGGCGGCCCGGCGGGCGTCGCGCCGAGCGCTCGCGGGCGTGATCGGGGGAGCCCGGACCTTCGGCCGATCCCCGGTCTCTCGGCGGTGGGGTGCCCGCGCCGCTCGCGCCGGGCTCGCCCTCGGCGTGCTCGTGGCCGGTGCGCTGGTGGCGTCGGAGCCGATCCTCAGCGGCGTCGCCCGGCTCTCGGTCGGGGACGAGGTGCGACGCGAGCTCCCGGACCTGTCCGAGACCTCCGTCGTCGTCGCGGCCGAGGGGAGCACCCTCGGCGTGGTCGAGGAGGAGCACCGCCGGGTCGTCGACGCCGACACCCTGCCCGAGCACGTCACCGCGGCGGTGCTGGCGGCCGAGGACCACCGCTTCCCCGAGCACGAGGGCTACGACCTCGCCGGCCTGGCGCGCGCCACGCTGACCAACGCCCGGGCGCGGGAGGTCGAGCAGGGAGGGTCGACCATCACCCAGCAGCTGGCCAAGCTCAACTTCACCGACGGCGCCCACTCGATCGGTCGGAAGGTCGAAGAGCTGCTGTACGCCGTGCGGCTGGAGGACGAGCTGTCGAAGGAGCAGCTCCTCGAGCGCTACCTGAACCAGGTGTACTTCGGGAACGGCGCGCACGGGATCGCCGCGGCGGCCGAGGAGTACTTCGCCGTGGCACCCCAGGACCTGTCCCTGGGTCAGGCGGCGGTGCTCGCCAGCATCATCCAGGCGCCCAACGCCCTCGACCCGCGCGGCGACCCCGACGACGTCCGGCGCCGGCGGGACGCCGTCCTCGATCGGGCCGCCGACGAGGGCCTCATCACCCGGACCGCCGCAGAGACCGCCGCGCTCGAGCCGATCCAGGTGGCGCCGCCGTCGACCCGGCCCCGCGCCAACCCGGTGCTCGACGCCGTGCGCGCCGAGGTGCGCACGATCGAGGAGCTCGGCCCGACACCCGAGGCCCGGCTCGAGCGGCTGGCCACCGGCGGCCTGCGCGTCGAGACGACGCTCGATCCCTCCCTGCAGCACGTCGTGGCCGAGGCTGTCCGCACGGCGATCCCCGAGGGCTCGGGTGCGACGGCCGCCGTGGCGGCGGTGGACCCCGCCACCGGCGCCATCCGGGCGCTGGGGAGCGGGCGGGGCGGCGCCGGCGGGTTCGACCTCGCCCGGCAGGGCCGGCGCCAGCCCGGCAGCACCTTCAAGCCGCTCACGGCCGTCGCTGCGCTCGAACGAGGCCTGTCACCGGACCAGCGGCTCGTCGGCGACGGCCCCGTCGAGCTCGACCACGGCGGACCCGAACCGTGGCGCGTCGACAACTTCGAGGGCACCGACGTCGGCGGCGTCGACCTGCGGGGCGCGCTGCGCCGCAGCGTGAACACCGCGTTCGCCCAGCTGGGCGTGGCCGTCGGCGCGCCCGCCATCGCGGACGTCGCCGACCGCATGGGCATCGACGTCGAGGCCGCCCTCGGCCCGCCCGACCAGCGCGGCCCCTCGCTGGCGCTGGGCGGGGTGACGCACGGCGTCACACCGCTCGAGCTGGCGGGCGCCTACGCCACGTTCGCCAACGACGGGAAGGCCGCCCTCGCCCACCTCGTGCACCGGATCGTCGACGCCGAGGGCGAGGTCGTGTACGAGCGCGAACCGCGCGCCGAGCAGGTGGTGGACCCCGCCGTCACCGCGACCGTCCGCTCGATGCTCGCCGACGCGCTGGCCGGCGGCACCGGCCGGGCGGCCCGCATCACCGGCGTCGAGGCGTTCGGCAAGACGGGGACCTCCCAGGACGCCGCCGACGCCTGGTTCGTCGGCTCCACGACCAACCTCACCACGGCGGTGTGGGTCGGGCACCCCGACGGGCGGGTCCCGATGTCGGAGGCCACCGGCGGGACGCTCGCTGCACCGGTCTGGCGCCAGGTCACCGAGGCCTGGCTGGGAGCGCACCCGAGCGGGACCTGGGAGGAGGCCGCCGACCTCGACGACCAACCTGGCCTCGACCTGCCCCGGGCGCGCCGGACCCGCTGACGCCGCGTCAGGAGAGCTGGCGCACGCCGGGCGTGCCCGCCACGACCTCCCAGGAGCTGGCGGTGAAGAGGCGGGATGTCTCGTCGAACTGGTCCTCGACCACCCGGTAGTGCGACACCCAGCGGTCGGGCGTGACCTCGCAGCGCGTGTAGCCGCGGCGGGCGTCGAACCACCGGATCTGGGGGTTGGTGGCCAGGGCCGCGCCCACCAGGCGCTCGACCACCTCGTCGGAGTCGAAGAACGACGACGAGATACTCGTGGCCATGAACTCGGTGCCGACCAGCGGCTGGGTCTGGTCGAAGGGGTCGGCCCGCAGCTCGCCGACGGCGGCGGAGTGGAAGTCGCCGGTGAGCACGACCAGGTTGTCGACCGACTCGCCGAGCGCGGACAGGACCGCGGTGCGCTCCTCGGCGTAGCCGTCCCAGGTGTCGACCACCACGACGGGCGGCTCGGCGCCGACGACGGCGTTGCCGCCGAACATGAACACCTGCTGGGCGAGGACGTCCCACGTCGCCGTCGAGGCCCCGGCCCCGTCGAGGAGCCACCGCCGCTGCTCGTTCCCCAGCATCGTGCGCCCGGGCTCGTCGATGCGGACCTGCACGGCCTCGCCGAGCTGGGCGACGAAGGGCTCGCCCCGCTGCTGGTCCGAGCGGTGCTGCCGGGTGTCGAGCACGTGGAACCGCAGCAGGTCGCCGTGGGCGAACGAGCGGTAGATGTCGAAGTCGGGGCCGGTCGGCGGGTCGAGGCGGACCGGCATGAACTCGTACCAGACCTGGTAGGCGGCGGCCCGGCGCTCGAGGAACGCCTCCTCCGGCGCGTCCCCCTCGCTCACCGCGCCGGCGTAGTCGTTGTCGACCTCGTGGTCGTCCCACGTGACGATCCACGGCACGTGGGCGTGCGCCGCACGCAGCAGCGGGTCGGACCGGTAGAGCGCGTACCGCTGCCGGTACTGCTCGACCGTCTCGCACTCGAAGTCCTGGCCGGTCTCGCGACCACGGGGGTCGGCATAGCCGCCGCTGGCGTACTCGTAGATGTAGTCGCCGAGGAACACGAACGCGTCGAGGTCACCCGTCTCGACCACGTCCCGGTAGGCGGCGTAGTAGCCCTGCTCCCAGTTCTGGCACGACGAGAAGGCGAAGCGGAAGCGCTCCGGCATGGTGCCGGCGGCGGCGAAGGTCCGGGTGCGCGCCGGTTCGGTCTCGAAGCCGCCGGCTCGGAAGCGGTACCAGTACTCGGTGTCCGGGTCGAGGCCG
>DASUEE010000146.1:0-6822 GCA_036275235.1 Acidimicrobiales bacterium
AGTCCATCGCCGGCGGCACCGACGAGATCCAGCACGACATCATCGGCGAGCGCGTCCTCGGCCTGCCCAAGGAGCCCTCCGTCGACGCCGACATCCCGTTCCGGGACGTGCGCACCAACCGCCGTCCCGCCCCCTGACCCGGAGGCTCCCCGTGACCGACCCCCACCTGCTCCTCGACGTGCGCGACGGCATGGCCGTGCTCACCATGAACCGCCCCGAGAAGCGCAACGCCCTCAGCCCGGAGATGCTCGTGCGCATGGCGCAGGCGTGGCGCCAGGTGCGCGACGACGACTCCATCCGCGTGGCCGTGCTCACCGGCGCTGGCGAGAAGGCGTTCTGCGCCGGCGCCGACCTGGGCCGCCTCATCCCGCTCATGACCCGCCAGCGAGGTCCGGAGGACGAGTGGGACGAGGCCCTGCTCTCCGACAAGGAGGCCTTCGCCGACGGCCTGCTCCGCGGGTTCGTGCTCGACAAGCCGGTGATCTCGGCCATCCAGGGTGATGCCCTCGCCGGGGGCACCGAGCTGGTGCTGGCCACCGACCTGCGGGTCGCGGCCGAGGGCGTCACCGTCGGCCTCACCGAGGTGGCCCGGGGCCTCATCCCCGGTGCCGGCGGGGTCAGTCGGCTCCCGCGACAGGTCCCCCGGGCCAAGGCCATGGAGATCCTGCTCCTCGGCGAGCCCATGCCGGTGGCGGAGGCGTGGCGCATCGGCCTCGTCAACGAGGTGCTGCCACGCGAGCAGGTTCTCGACCGCGCCCTCGACCTGGCCCGGCGCATCGCCGGCAACGGCCCGATCGCGGTGCGCGCCGTCAAGGAGGCCGTCCGCCGCTCCGAGGGCACGAGCCTGGAGGAGGCCCTGCGCATCGAGTCCGAGGTCGGTGGTCCGGTGTTCCGGTCGAAGGACGCCGTCGAGGGTCCGCTCGCGTTCATGGAGAAGCGCCCGCCGCGGTTCACCGGAACCTGAGACCCGACGTCGACGGTTCTGGGCCGCGCCCGACGCCTCCGGCGGTGGGTGACGCGGCCCGCTACGGGCGGTCGGGGCGGGATCGGCCTGGACCGACCGTCCCTCGGGTCAGGGGTGCGAGTGAGCGTGGGCGCACCCCCCACCGGCGCGGGCCGCCTCGGCACACGCCGCGCTGAGCGCGGCCATCGCCTCGGCAGGCGGCAGGGTCGCTCCCGCCGGCGCCGGTCCCAGCCGGGCGGCGGCGGCCGGACGCCGTGGCCCGGGTGGGCCGGGCGGAGCGTCCATCGGGACGGCGTCGTCGGGCACCCGGCCCACGGCGAGGAAGATCGGGTTCGTGAACGCCTCCATGTCGGTACGCCCGGCCAGCGGGTTGGCCGGGTCGACCTCGGGGACGCCGCGCACCTCGGCCCGCACATAGCCGCCGGCACCGATCGGAACGCGGGCGGTCACCCGCTGCTCGTCGCTGGTGATCGGCGTCACCGACACCACGGCACCATCGCGGATGAGCACGCAGCGCATGCCCGACGCCCGGCGGATGAGGACCTCGATGTCGACGCGGTCGAGCGGTGAGCCGTGGATCGTCCCACCCATGATCTGGCGCTGGTCGGCGGGCCCTTCAGCACGCAGGTAGGCCTCGACGCCGTCGGGTCGGCGGGTGACGAAGCAGCGGCCGGCGCGCAGCGCCTGCACGATGGCCGAGCGGGAGAGCTGCTCGGCGTAGACGACGGTGGTGGGGGTGCCGGCCTGGAAGCCGTTGGTGTTGGCCACGCCGTGCAGGTCGCTGCCGCCGTTGGCCCACACCCGCCAACCCCGGCGCAGCCGGTCGTCCCAGGCCACGAGGGCGGCCTCGTCGTCGGGCTGGAAGGGGCCGGTCCACACCTCGAGGGCATCGGTGCGGGCGGCGGGATCGAGGTCCCCGTCGGCAAGGAACTGCCACGACAGGTGCAGGCCCAGCGGGTGGGCGGCGGACACGAACGCGCCCATCTCCCGCGCGGTGGCCAGGAACTCCTGGATCCGGGCGCCGGGCTCACCGGTGGGCAGCGGGAGTCCGAGGGGCGTCTGGCGCCAGTCCAGCCAGTCGCCGACGTCGATGCCGGACACCGTTGCATGGCCGTGGAACCAGTTGGTCATCTCCTCGCCGGCCAGCAGCAGCACGTCGCTTCCGGCCGCTCTGCGCAGGCCCAGGTTCTGGGTCACGACGTTGTGATCGGTCATGGCCATGAAGTCCAGGCCCAGCTCACGGGCCGTGTCCGCCCAGGCCGACGGGGTGAGCGCCGAGCCGGAGCGCCAGGCGTCGCTGCTCTCGGGGGTGTGGCAGTGCAGGTCGCCGCGGTACCAGCCGGCCGCGTCGAGCACGACCTCGGGCACCGGTGCGAGACCTGGCACGCCGTGGGCGGCCCCGAAGGTCAGCACGACGGTGACGGTCACCTCGGTGGGGGTCGTGACCGAGAACACCGGGACGATCACGGTCCACGTGCCGGCCTCGATCGCTCCGGGCAGGAACGACTGGGATGCCTCGTGGGCGGCGACGAAGAACTCGGAGCGCTCCTCACCGTAGATCCCCCGGAAGCCGGCCGACTGGTAGCCGGCACCACGGTGGTCGAACAGCCCGGCACCGGTCTTGGCGTCGCCCTGCTTGGTGACCGACACGTCGATGCGGCTCACGCCGCCGGGCACCTCGAAGGGCAGGTACAGGTACTGGCCCATGTGGGCGGCGGTGGCGGTGAGCGTGATGGTCTGCGTGGCCGCCCGCTGCTGCCCGAACGCTACCCGTGGCCCGTAGGCCACGCTGGCCAACCCAGCACCACCGGCCAGCAGGAACCGCCGTCGCGAGATCATCGCCGTCCCTTGGGCCCCTTGCCCGGTCCACCGCTCCCCGCGGGGTGGGTGGCGGTGCGGAACGGGCCGGTCACCTCGAAGGTGATGCCGGAGCCGACGGGTGCCGGGCCCCGCTGGGAGCTGAAGTACAGGCGGGTGCCGCTCGGATCGAAGACCGGGCCGGTGAGCTCGGAGGAGTCGTTGCCCTCGTAGTGCAGGAACGGCGACACCGTGCGGTCCGGGCCCGGGGTGATGAGGCAGATCTCCATGTTGCCGCCGTCCTCGGCCACGTACAGGTCGCCCGATCGCGCCGCGACGACGTTGTCGACACCCGTGAGCGGGGCGCCAGGCCCGGCCTCGGCGGCGTCGTAGATGACCTCGAGGCGGTCGCGGCCCGCGTCGAGCGCCCACACCCGGTTGTCGCCCTTGGTGGTGAAGTACACGATGCCGGCGTCGTACCAGCACCCCTCGCCACCGTCGAAGGGCGTGCTCTCGCTCACCTGGGTGCGGGTGGTCTGCTCCGACGCCGACGGGTCGGGCACGGGAAGCCAGGACACCGCTCCCCCGGCCTCGACGACGGCGACCTCGAGGCGGCCCGACGACAGGTCGGGGTACCGGTCGGGGGTGAACCGGTAGAGGCGCCCGTCGGGGCGGTCCTCGGTGAGGTACAGCCGCTTCCCGACCGGGTCGACGGCCACGGCCTCGTGGTTGAACGCCCCCATCGCCGGGCGCACCACGCCCTGGCCGGGCTGGGTCGGGTCGCACTCCCACACGTGGCCCTCGCCGATGTTGGACCGGGCCTGGGCCTCTTCGCAGGACAGCCACGTGCCCCACGGCGTGGGCCCGCCGGCGCAGTTCCCGGAGGTGCCGGCCAGGATGCGGTAGGCGTCCTCGATGCGGCCGTACGAACCGAACTTGATCGCGCTGGCCCCGCCGAGGCCGGCGGGCACCTCGCTGTTGACCACGTACCACCAGCCGCCGTCGGGGGCGGGGAAGGTGGCGGCGCCATCGGGGAAGACGGGCCAGGGGTAGGTGGTCCCGGGCACCGGCAGGCCGCTGCGGGCGACGACCCGGGAGTGGAAGCCCTCGGGCAGCCACAGGCCGTTCTCGTCCGGGCCGGCGGGAGCTCCGTAGGGGCCGACACCCGGCTCGGCGGTCTGGGCGTAGGCCGAGCGCCAGAAGGCAGGTCCGAGGGTCGCGGCCGCTCCGGCGGCGGCGCTGGTGCGCAGGAAGCGTCGCCGATCCATCATGACTTCTCCTCTTCCCGGCGCTGGCGCAAGGCCACGGCACCGGCAACGGCAACGGCGGCAACGGGCAGGACAGGTCCCAGCCCCGACGCCGACAGCTCGAGGGCGGCCG
The DNA here is from genome assembly GCA_036275235.1 of Acidimicrobiales bacterium. Classification (GTDB taxonomy): domain Bacteria; phylum Actinomycetota; class Acidimicrobiia; order Acidimicrobiales; family Salinilacustritrichaceae; genus Salinilacustrithrix. Next base: position 4,142 of record DASUEE010000146.1, read on the forward strand.
GTTGGATCGACGGGGCCGGGGTGGCCAGCAGGCCGTCGCTGGCCGGTCCACCCGCTTCGGACAGGTGGTTCTCGCCCCGGCCTGTGGCCCAGCCGGCGGCGAAGCGCTCCTCGGTGGAGGGCTGCGTGACGGTGGCCAGGTGGTACCAGTCGGACTGGGCCGATTCGGGGGTGAGGGTGAGCACCAGGTAGCCGTTGGCGTCGAGGTCGACCCAGCGCACGTGGGGGTTGGCCACCCTGGCCGCCAGCTCCACGGGCGTCGACGGGACGCCGGTGATCTCGTCGACGTTGGCCGACGTGACCGACGGGGTGACGAACTCGACGGCCATGGACCCGCGCCCGGCGCCGGGCACGTAGCCGGTCACCGGGAAGGCCGAGTCGGGCACGTCGTTGGCCCAGGAGGTGTGGATGTCGCCGGTGAGCACGACCACGTCGTCGATGCGCCCGGCCCGGTTGGCGCCGCGCAGCACGTCGAGGAGCCGCTGGCGGTTGGCGTTGTAACCGTCCCACTGGTCGGGGTTGAGGGCCAGGCCCTCGCTGGGCAGGCGCAGCAGGTTCAGCGCCGGCAGGTCGGGCAGGGGCGCCAGGTTCAGCGGCGCGAACATCACCTGCTGACCGAGCACCCGCCAGGCTGCGCCCCGCTCCGCGGAGGCGGCCAGCCGCTCGGTGAGCCAGGCCTCCTGGTCGAAGCCGAGGATCGTCCGGCCGGGGTCGTCGGTGGCGGCACCGAACATGGCCGGCTGCTGGTCGCGGCCCCACAGGCGGGTGTCGAGCATCACCAGGTCGGCGAGGTCACCGTAGGGCAGGTGGCGCCAGATCTTGAGCGGCTCGGCCGGGTCGGGCAGCCGGATGGGCATCCACTCGTCGTAGACGCGCGCCGAGATCGCCTTGCGCTCGAACCAGTCGCCCTCGCCGGGATCGTGGTTCTCGGCGCCGCCGTACCAGGAGTTGTCGGTGCTCTCGTGGTCGTCCCAGACGGTGATGAACGGGTGCTGCTGGTGGGCGGCGCGCAGGTCGGGGTCGAGCCGGTACTGGGAATACCGGGCCCGGTAGTCCGCCAGGCTCACCATCTCGTGCGGTGGGTCGCTGGCCCGGCCCAGCTCGCCGGTCTCGCCGTACTCGTACAGGTAGTCGCCGAGGTGGATCACGGCGTCGAGGTCATGGCGGCGGGCGATGTTCCGGTAGGCGTTGAAGTAGCCCTCTGGGTAGTTCGAGCACGACACGACGGCGAAGCGGAGCCGGTCGGTGGCGCCGGTCGGCGCCGTCTTGGTCCGACCGGTGAGCGACGACCGGCCGGCGGTGGTGAAGCCGTAGTAGTAGGTGGTGCCGGGCCGGAGGCCGGTGACGTCGACCTTCACGCACCAGTCTCGCTCGGCGGTGGCCTTGGCCTCACCCCGGGCGACCACCTCGGTCAAGCCCGGGTCGGTGGCCACCCGCCAGGTGACCGGGATCTTCCGGTCGGCGCTGCCCGGCTCGACCCGGGTCCAGATGACGACCCGATCGGCGAGGGGGTCGCCGCTGGCCACGCCGTGCAGGAACGGGGCGAGGGTCTCGTCGGGGGTGGCGTGGGCTCGACGGGCCTGCCACCCGCCGAGTAGGGCGAGGCCGCCGCCGGTGACGGCGGCCCGGCGCAGGAACTCGCGACGGGCGGGGTGGAGTGAGGGCATCGATCGGTCCTTCGACGTGTGGTGCGGTCGGGGGACCATTCCGCCCGGCACCGGCGCTCTCCTGCCTCGCCCCGAAGCGTTCGGCGAGGGTCCATCGCGCCGTCGCCCGAGATTCACCGTGCCGGCCGCTCCGGCACCCGGGGTGCGTCCTCTGGGAGGTCGGTGGTCGTGTTGGCCTCCGTCGAGCGCACCCGCAAGGAGTGGTACCGTGCCGGCGGCGCCGGGGATCGTCCCTGGGGGCACGAGGGAGGGCAACCGAACATGGGTGGATCGGATCGGGCGCGCCGGCGGCGCGCCCTCGTTGGCGTGCTGTTGGGCATGAGCCTGCTGGCGGCGGCCTGCGGCGACGACGACGACGACGAGGGCGCAACGGACACCACCGAGGAGACCGTGGGCGAGACCGACGGCGGGACCACGGAGACGAGCGCAAACGACGAGCCCGCCGAGGGCGAGGGCGCGTCCATCCGGGTGCTCGACGTCGTGGCCACGGGCGAGCAAGGCGAGGACGGGAGCATGACCCACCGCTTCGAGCCCCTCACGGACGTCACCGCCGGGCCGGCGCAGCTCAACCTGGTGAACGAGGGCATGGAGCCCCACCACGTGCAGCTGCTCAAGCTGAACGAGGGCGTGACGATGGACGACGTCGGCGCCGCGCTGGCCACCGGCAACCCGGGAGCGCTCCTGGAGATCGGGTCCTTCGCCGGCGGCACCGGTGTGGTGGACCCGGGGTCGGAGTCCACGGCTGACGCGCTGGTCGACCTCGAGGAGGGCACGTACGTGATGCTGTGCTTCATCGAGGGTGCCGACGGTGTGCCGCACCTGGCCAAGGGCATGGTCGAGGCCTTCGAGGTCGGCCCCGCCGAGGGTGAGACCGCCGAGCTGCCCGAGCCCGACGTCACCGTGAACATGGTCGACTTCGGCTACGACGCCAACGAGCTGCCCGCCTCCGGCCTGGTCGAGCTGGTCAACACCTCCCAGGCGCAGGCACATGAGATGACCCTGCTCCGCCTGGCCG
>DASUEE010000147.1:0-7486 GCA_036275235.1 Acidimicrobiales bacterium
GCTCGATAACTACCGTTATTATCCGAGCCCACAACCACGCCACACCTTTGGGGGAAGCGCAACATGGCCCGCACCGACGCCGAGATCCTCGGCCGCGACGACGTGAACGACCTCGACGCCATCCTGGCGATCACCAACACCGACGTCGACGAGGTCGTCCACACGGTCAAGGACAACGCCGACGCGCTGTTCACCTGGGACTACGAGCGCTCGCGCCCGGCCCTGGTGAAGCTGTACGAGAAGGCCAAGACCAGCCAGTGGAACGGCGCCACCGACCTCCCGTGGGACACCGACGTCGACGTCGAGTGGGTCGCCACCCAGATCGGCGTCAGCCGCAACGAGGACTTCGCGGCGATGGGCATCGACTTCACCGGGACGTCGCTGGCCAAGTGGGGCGAGAAGGAGTGGCTGGCCCACTCCATCGAGTCGAACATCTGGACCCAGAGCCAGTTCATGCACGGCGAGCAGGGCGCGCTCCTCTGCACCGCCAAGATCGTCGAGACCGTCCCGTGGATCGACGCCAAGTACTACGCCGCCACGCAGGTGATGGACGAAGCCCGCCACGTCGAGGTCTTCGCCCGCTACCTCGACGAGAAGCTCGGCAAGACGTACCCGATCAACGCCCACCTGAAGGCGCTGCTCGACGACATCATCAACGACAGCCGCTGGGACATGACCTACCTGGGCATGCAGATCATGGTCGAGGGCCTCGCCCTCGCCGCGTTCGGCATGGCCCACCAGCTCACGCCCGAGCCGCTGTTCAAGCAGCTGCTCCGCTACGTCATGTCCGACGAGGCCCGCCACGTGGCCTTCGGCGTGCTGTCGCTGAAGGAGTACTACGAGGGCCTCACCGACAAGGAGATGCTCGACCGCCAGGAGTTCGCCTTCGAGGCCGCGGTGCGCATGCGCGACCGCTTCCTGCAGCAGGAGGTCTGGGAGCACCTGGGCGTCCCGGTGAAGGAAGCCATCGCCATCTTCAAGCAGGACGACCCCGAGCTGAAGAACCAGGACCCGTTCCAGCAGCTGCTGTTCTCGAAGATCGTGCCGAACTGCAAGAAGCTCGGCCTGCTCGACGCCAACGACGGCTGGCTGCGCAAGCGCTTCGACACGCTCGGCGTCACGCAGTTCGAGGACTGGGTCGACACCGGCGAGGAGTACGAGCTCCTCGACGAGGTCGCGAAGGACCGCGAGACCGCCTAGGCGGTCGCGTCGAGGCGCTCGGGATCGAACACCGCGTCGGCCTGACGGGGCGGGACGTCCACACCGAGGACCGCCTGCAGGAGCAGGCGGCGCCGATCGGTGAGGTCGACCACCTCGTCGGGCCAGTCGGCGTCGGTGCCGGTGATGTCGAGGAGGGGGAGCGAGGAGATCGTCATGACATGGTCCTTCTGGCCTATCCATCGGCACCCCGTCACCGGACCTTGATCGGGAAACCGGACCTTTTGCCGGAGGGATCGGAAGAACCGGTCGGCGTGCGCCACCATGGGCGCATGGAAGACGAGCTCGAGGTGCTCCGCCGGCAGATCGACGCCGTCGACGAGCAGTTCGTGCAGCTGCTCGCCGAGCGGTTCCGCATCACCCGCCGGGTCGGCGCCATCAAGGCCGAGCGGGGCCTGCCCGCCCAGGACGCCATCCGCGAGGCCCAGATCGACGCCAAGGTGCGCCGCCTCGCCGCCGAGCACCACCTGGACGAGGGCCTCGTCTCCGACGTGCTCCGCGCGGTGATCGACCGCGTCGTCGCCGAGCACCGAGAGCTGGCTCCGGAGCGGTGAGCCGCACCTTCCACGTCCTGGCCAACGAGCACGCCGGCAGCACCGAGCGCGACCAGGTGGCGGTCGCGGTCGCCCGCCTCGCCGAGCGGGGACCGACCACCCTCGGCTGGACCTCCGCCCCCGAGGACTTCGACCGCGCCGTCTCCGAGGTTCCCGACGACGGGCAGCTGGTGGTCGCCGGCGGCGACGGGTCGATCCACCTGGCGCTCGAGTGCCTGGACCGCCACGACCGCACCGATCGCCCGGTGGGGATCATCCCCCTCGGCACCGGGAACGACTTCGCGCGGAACCACCACCTCCCCCTCGACGCCGACGAGGCCGCCGACGTCGTGGTCAACGGACGGCCCACGCCGGTCGACGTCATCGAGCTGCGTGACGGCGACCGACGCGAGCTGATCGCCAACAACCTCCACGTGGGTCTCGGCGTGCGCAGCGCCGACCGGGCCAAGCCCATGAAGAAGTCGCTGAGCCGCCTCGCCTACCCCGTCGCCACCGCGTTCGAGGGCGCCAAGGGCACGTGCGCGCCGTACCGCATCACCGTCGACGGCGAGGTGGTCTGGGACGAGCCGCTCCTCGCGGCCCTGTTCCTGCTCGGCGGGAGCATGGGCGGCGGCGTCCACGTGATCGACACCGACACCCGCTCCCTCGACGTCATCGCCGTCGGCGACGTGTCCGGGCCCCAGCGCCTCGGCCTCGTCCGGGCGGCGCTCCGCTCCGACCTGGGGGGCCACCCTGCGGCACGCCACTGGTCGGCGGCCGGGACCGTGGTCGTCGAGGCCGAGGGCGGCGTCGAGGTGAACGCCGACGGCGAGCTCACCGAGCACGGACCGCGCATCGAGCTGCGCCACCAGCGCGCCGGGTGGATGGTCCTCACCCCGGCCTGAGGCCGAGCGGCGCTACAGCAGGCCGTCGATGACGCTGACGGCCTTCTCCTGAACCCGCTGGAACAGGCCCCGCTCCTCCCAATCGGCGAGGTCGATGGGCTCGGACCGCGAGAGGTCGTCGTCCATGTGGCCGTCGAGCAGCGACGCCATGCCCTCGTCGAAGATCACCATCACGACCTCGTCGTCGTACTGGGTGGAGCGCCGGTTGAAGTTGGCCGAGCCCACCACGGCGAGCGAGCCGTCGATGGTCATCACCTTGGCGTGGAGCATCGAGGGCAGGAAGGTGCAGATCTTCACCCCGGCCTCCAGCAGCTCCTCGAAGCCGGCCTCGCTGGCGACCTGCACGAACCGCTTGTCCGCGTGGGGGCCGGGCACGAGCACCTGGACCTGCACGCCTCGCTCGGCCGCCTCCTTGAGGCGGCGGGTGATCTCCTCGTCGGGCGTGAAGTAGGCGGTGCAGATCCGGATGCAGTCGTCGGCGCAGTCGATCAGGACGCGGAACAGGTTCCAGACGTCGCTGTTCCCTGCCTCGGCCACGCCCTTCACCACCTGGACGTCGAGCCCACCCGCCGCCGGCATCTCGGGGAACGTGTCGACGCCCTTCTCGACGAGGTCGGTGCCGGTCTCGGCCCAGTTGTCGAAGAAGGCGCCGCGCAGCCCGCTGACCGCCGGCCCCTGGACCCGGAAGTGGGTGTCGCGCCACTCGCCCTCGCCGCGGGCGTCGCCCCTCCACTCGTCGGCGATGCCCACGCCACCGGTGAACCCCACGGTCTCGTCGACGATCAGGAGCTTGCGGTGCGTGCGGTTGTTCGCCTGGAGCGCACCGCGGGCCTTGATGGGGCGGAACCACCGGACGTCGCACCCGGCCTCCTGCATGCTCTCGACGAGCGACGTGTCCAGCTCCCACGCGCCGGCGGCGTCGAGCACGACCCGCACCCGGACGCCGGCGCGGGCCCGTGCCGACAGGTGCTCGGCGAAGCGCTCGCCCACCTCGCCGTTCCAGTAGATGAACGTGAGGAAGTCCACGCAGCGCTCGGCGTCGTCGATGGCCTCGAGCATCGCCGGGAAGATCTCGTCGCCGTTCTTCAGCACGTCGATGCGGTTGCCGGAGCTCACCGAGACGCCCAGCACCGCCTCGAGCATCCGCCTGGTCATGCCCGCGTCCATGGGGTCGAACGGTACCCACCGACAGGTCCTGCCAGTCCTGGTGCCACCAGGTCGGGCGAGATGTCCGCTTTCAGTGGGTGGCGAGGCGGCCCAGGCGCACGCGCCCGCGGCGCCCGCTGACCGCGAGGGCGACCACGAACAGCACGCCTCCCACCAGCACGATGGTGGGGCCCGAAGCCACGTCGAGGTGGTAGCTGAGGTTCATGCCGACGAAGCCGCACACGCCGCCGATGAGGGCGCTGAGCCAGAGCATCGTCGAGAACGACGACGTGACCATGCGGGCGACCACCGCCGGCAGCACCAGCGCGGCGGCGATCAGCGTCACGCCCATGACGTTCATCGTCGCCAGGATCGACGCGGCGAGGACGAGCATGAGCAGGGCGTCGATCCGCGCCACCGGCACACCGGACGCCTCGGCCACCTCGGGATCGAAGGTGACGAACAGCAGCGACCGGTAGCGCAGGACGATGACGGCCACGGCGAAGAGGGTGACGCCGCTGACCAGCAGGACGTCCCCGCGGGTCACGCCGAGGACGTTGCCGAACAGCGCCGCGTCGGCGTCGACGTCGGCGCCGCCGCCCAGCTGCAGCGCGGCCAGCCCGAACGCGAACGAGGCCGTGGTGATGACGCCGATCGCGGCGTCGGAGCCGATGGGCCGCCGTCGGGTCACCGACGACACGGCGAGGGCGGACGCGAGGCCCCACAGGCCCGCGCCCAGGAACAGGTTCACACCGGCGAGCGCCGACACCGCGAAGCCGCCGAAGATGGCGTGGCTGAGCCCGTGGCCGATGTAGCTCATCGAGCGCAGGACCACGTACACGCCGATCAGCCCGCACAGCGCGCCGGCGACGGTGGCCACGACGAGACCGTTCTGGAAGAACTGGAACTCGAAGGGGCGGAGCAGCTCGTCGAGGGTCACGCCGCACCGCCCTGGCGCCGGAACGGCAGCACCGCGCCGCCCACCGGTGCGTCGACCACCACCCGCATGCCGCCGTGCTCGAGCACCTCCATGGGCGAGCCGTACGTGGCTTCGAGCACCTCGGGCACGAGCACGTCCGCCGGCGCACCCTCGCCCAGCACCCGCCCGTTCAGGCAGACGAGGCGGGGCAGGTGGGCGGCGATGCCGTTCAGGTCGTGGGTCGTCAGCACGATGCCGAGGCCGCCGTCGTGGAGCTCGCCGAGCAGGTGGAGGATCTCGTGGCGGGTGCGCACGTCGACCCCGGAGGTGGGCTCGTCGAGCAGGAGCAGGTCGGGTTCACCGAGCAGGGCCCGGGCCAGGAAGACCCGCTGCTGCTGGCCGCCGGACAGCGCCCGGATGTGGCGGTCGGCGAGGTCGCCGATGCCGAGACGACCGAGCACCTCGCGCACCTCGGCCTTCTCCTGGCGCGAGGTCCACGGCGCCAACCGCCCGGTGCGGGCCATGAGCACGCACTGGCTGACCGTCACCGGGAAGTCCCAGTCGATGCGCTCGACCTGGGGCACGTAGCCGACCCGGGTGCCGGGCGCCCGGCGCACCGCACCGCCGGTCACCGGGACCGAGCCGAGCAGGACGCGCAGGAGCGTGGACTTCCCCGACCCGGACGGGCCGACGATGCCCACGAAGTCACCGGCGCCCACGGCGAGCGTCACGTCCTCGAGGACGGCGCCGTCGCCGTAGCCGGCGCGCACGCCGTGCAGCGCCAGCAGGTCGTTCACTGCGGGTACTCCACGTCGACACCGTCGGGCGCGCCCTCGACCGCGAACCCCTCGAGTGCGGCGGCGTCCCCGCCGAGCGCCTCGACCATGGTCACGTGGTTCTGCCGCATGAGGCCCAGCCAGCTGTGCTCGGGTTCCCCGGGCGCACCGGGCAGGTCGTCGTCGCGCAGGTCGGCCACGTACTCGGCGCCGGTCTCCCGCGCGATGGTGTCGAGCACCGGCGACGGGAACACCTCGCTGCCGAAGATGGCCGGCACCCGCTCGGCGCGGACCTGGTCGATGAGGTCGGCCACGGCCCGAGGCGAGGGGTCTCCGAAGTCCTCGGGCTGGACGGCGCCGACCACGGTCCAGCCGTAGGTCTCGGCCCAGTAGGCGTAGGCGTCGTGGTAGGTCACGAGCTTGCGGTTGGCCTCGGGCACCGTGTCGAGTGCCTCCCGCAGCGCGGCGTCGAAGGCGTCGACCGTGTCGGCGAACCGCTGCCGGTTGGCCTCGTACTCCTCGGCGCGGTCCGGGTCGAGCTCGGCCATCGTCTCCGCGATGTACCGGGCGTACTCCTTGGCCAGGGTCGGGTCGGTCCAGAGGTGGGGGTTGGGCTTGCCCTCCTCCTCGGGGAACGAGAAGTCGTACTGGTACTCGTCGGGGCTGACGATGAGGTCGCCGAGCAGGACGATCTCGGCGTCGGTGGCGACGTCCTCGGCGAGGCGGAGCGTGGGCTCCTCCAGCTGCAGGCCGTTGAGGAAGACGACGTCGGCCCCCTCCAGCACCTCCGAGACCGACGGCGTCGGCTCGTAGGTGTGGGAGTTGGTGCCCTCGGGCACGACGCCGCGGATCGCGGCGCCGTCCCCGATGACCTCGGCGGCGATCGAGGTGATGGGGGCCACGGTGGTGACGACGGTGAGCCGATCGGAGGCGACGTCGGCGCCGGCGTCGTCGCCGCCGCAGGCCGCCGTCAGCAGCGCGACGGGCGCGAGGAGCAGGAGGGCGCGTGGGGGACGCATCGGGGCCACGCTACGCAGCCTCGGGCGCCGATCGGCTTCGCCCCTTCCACCGTGCCGCACCCCGGCTGCCAGGATGGCGCCGTGGCCATCTACGCCCTCGGAGACCTCGTACCGGACATCGCCCCCGACGCCTACGTGCACCCCGACGCGGTGGTCATCGGCGACGTCACGATCGGATCGGAGTCCACCATCTGGCCCGGCGCCGTGCTGCGGGGCGACAGCGGCCCCATCACCATCGGCGAGCGCACGTCGATCCAGGACGGATCGGTGATCCACACCACCGAGCACGCACCGACCCGCGTCGGGAACGACTGCGTCATCGGCCACCTCGTCCACCTCGAGGGCTGCCTCATCGAGGACGGCTCGCTCGTCGGGTCGGGCGCCGTGGTGCTGCACATGGCGCGGGTCCGCCCCGGCGCGCTGGTGGGCGCTGGTGCCGTGGTGAGCGGCGGCACCGACGTGCCGTCCGGCGCGATGGCGCTCGGCATCCCCGCCAGGATCAAGCCCGACAGCGTCGACCCGGCCCACATCAGCGTGGGTGCCGAGTTCTACCGCCAGCGCGGCCACATCTACCGCGAGCAGCTGCGACGGCTGGACTGACCCGGGCGGGTCAGTTCTCGCCGGCGCTGCGGATCTTGCCGATCGCTTCCTTGCAGGCCGGGCAGACCGGGTACTTGTCCGGGTCTCGCGAGGGCACCCACTTCTTGCCGCACAGGGCCTCGATGGCCTCACCCGTGATGTAGGCGCGGGTGACGTCTTCCTTGCGGCAGATGTGGGCGAAGAGGTCGTGGTCGCCGTCGCCGGTGCTGGGCCGGACCGTCGTGTCCGGCGTGATCGTCGGCGTCGGCGACGTGGACGGGTGGGCGGCGTGGACGGGGCTCATGGCGGTGCTCCACGCTACCGGGGATCGAAGGCCAGCCCGAAGGATCGCGCCGCGGGGGCGAAGATGTTCGGCTCCACGTCGATCTCC
>DASUEE010000148.1:0-3578 GCA_036275235.1 Acidimicrobiales bacterium
CCGCACCATCCACGCCAGCGCCTTGATGGCCATCTCCACGCCGGCGCAGAAGCCCCGGGGGGCGGCGAGGAGCACCTTGTCGACGGGCACCCCGCCACGCTACCGGCGGATCGGCGAGGGACCCGGGCGCCGGCGCCGGCGCCGGACGGACCGGCACGAGCGCCACAGCCCCCCTCCGAACCCGGTCCGGGGTCCGGAGGCGGGGTCTGGGTCGTGGAGGGCGGCCAAGACCCCCCGGCCTGACCAGACGCCGCCTTGCGAACCCGGACCGGGTTTGGCGGGTGGCCGGGAGTTCTTGTCCCCAGGTGTGGGGAAGATGTGGAGATGTACCGAAACGTCCCGAAGACCACACCGCAGGCTCATGCGTTGCGGCGAGCCGCGTCGCAGTTCGGCGCCATCCGCACCGACCAGCTGTCCGCCTGTGGCCTCAGCAAGGACCAGCTCGCCGTGATGGTCCGGGACGGCCTCCTCCAGCGACGTCTCCGAGGGATCTACGTCTCGCCCACGGTCCCGGCCGACCACCGTCAGGCGGCGATGGTCGCCGTCCTGCGGGCGCCAGACGGAGCCGTGGCGTCCCACGAGACGGCGCTGTTCGCCCACGGGCTCGGGCCGGCCCCCTCGCAGGTCCACCTGACCGTCGACCCGCGCCACCGGGTGCGGGCGGAGAACGTCGTCGCCCACCGATCGCCGATGCCGCCGAACCATCGGGCGTCGATCGGGCCCCTGCCCGTCACGACGCTGGCCCGCACGATCGTGGACCTCGCGTCTGTTTCCGACCTCGACTGGCTCGCCGCGGTCGTCGACCCGCTGATCGACGACGGCCGCGTCGATCCGGGCCGCCTGCTGCGGACCCTCGACGACATCGTCGTGGCGCCCGGTCGGCACGGCACCACCCTGCTGCGGTCGGCGCTCGAGGTGTGGATCGGGCCGATCAAGCCCGGAAGCCCCGCAGAAGCCCGCCTGCTGCGGCTGCTTCGCGAGCGGGGTTACCACGGCTTCGAGGCGCAGGTGGGGGTCGAGGTCGGCGGTCGTCGCTACTCCATCGATGTCGGCTGGCCGGACGAGCACGTCGGCCTCGAGTACGCGGGTCGGATCCCGCACGGGCCGCGACGCTGGTCGCGTGACGAGGGGCGCGCCGCCGACCTGGAGGCGGAGGGGTGGACGATGCGGGAGGTCGATGCGGCTGCGATCGCACCCGGACGCACCGAGCTCTGGACCTGGCTCGATGGGCACCTCCGCCATCGCGCTGCATGAGCGGTGCCCGGTCCGGGTGTCGAAGGCGGGGTCTGGGCGCGGTGGGGGGTCGAGCGCACCCGCCACGACCCGGACCCCGCCGCCAGGCCCCCGACCGGGACTCGACGGGAAGCGGGGCAGCCGGCCCCGCCGGCCCGCTCAGAAGAAGAGCGGGAGGGTGGGGTTCGAGACGAAGGCGGCGGCGAGGAGGTCGACGTCGGCGGGCGTGGCCTCGCCGAGGCGGCCGGCGGCCCGCAGGGCGGCGACGTCGCCGCCGGCGTAGAGGACGGCCAGGTCCTGGGCGGTCACCCGGATGGTGCCGGCGCCTCCGCGCACCAGCGACGCCTCGCCGTCGGCGACCTCGAGCACGTGGGGGCCGGCGTTGGCCGGCAGCACCTCGTCCACGACCAGCAGCTCGACCCGTCCCTGCACGGCGCCGGGCCAGCCGCGGGCGCCGATCGCGCCGGGCACGTCGACGAGGCGGAGCATGAACGGCCAGTCGTCGACGACCTTCGTGCGCTGCAGCTCGGGGACGTGCGTCCCGAGGACGCTCGGCGGCACCGTGGTCCGCACGGCACCGGCCGTGGAGCCGTGGCCGGCCAGCAGCAGGAGCGCCGCCCCGATCGCATCACCGTCGAGACCGGCGAGCACCTCCACCTCGAGGTCGTACATGGCGGTCTCCGAGGTCCCGTACCGGTACTGCACGACCGCCACGTCGACGCCGGCGCGCGCTCCCACGAAGCAGAAGCGGTTCACCGACGTCTCCCGCGCCTCGCGCATGCCCCGGAACGCCCACCAGCCCGGATCGCCCCGGAACCAGCCGTCGTGGCCCGCCGCCATCCGATCGTGCAGCTCGGCGACGAGCGGATCGCCGAGGGGCAACGGGCGCCAGGCGAGCGGGCCGGCGTCCGTTCGGATGCCGCCGAGGGGGATGCTCCGCCGCTCGTGGAAGCCCACGACCTCGAAGCCGACGCTGCGGTAGAGCGCCGAGACGGTGGGGTACAGGCAGGCGACGACCTCGCCCCGCCGGCCCATGCGGGCGAAGGACTCGGCGAGCATCCGCCTCGCCGCGCTCCGGCCCCGGACCTCGGGGGCGACGGCCACGCCCGACACCCCGCCGCAGGGGACCGCCCGGCCGCCCCAGGTCTGGGCGAAGTCGAACGTCAGGACCGTGCCGACCAGCCGGTCGCCGTCGTGGGCGCACACGGCGCGGTCGGGGTCGAGGGCGGGCAGCTCGGGGTCGAAGGCCTGGGTGCCGTTGAACGCCTGGCGCATCAGGGCGTGCCGCTGCTCCTCGTCGCCGGCGCGCAGCGATCCGATCGTGAGGTCCATGCGACGCGGCAACCTACGCTCCGCCCGCGGTCGGCTCATCCGCATTCCGGTGTCGGGCAGACCCCCGGTACCCTGTCCCCGGTGAGCCTGCCCCGCGTGTCCGCGGTCGCGCCCGGATCACCCGCCGCCCGAGCCGGCCTCGTCCCTGGTGACGAGATCCTCTCCCTCGACGGGGTCCAGCCGCGCGACGTCATCGAGTGGCGCCTCCTGGTCGACGAGCCGGAGGTGGTCCTCGACGTGCGCCGCGGAGGCCTCGAGCAGCAGGTCGTGGTGCGCAAGGCGCCGGGGGAGCCGCTGGGCGCAGAGGTCGACGCGGCGATCTTCGACGAGGTCCAGACCTGCGACAACCACTGCGAGTTCTGCTTCATCTACCAGCTGCCGCCCGGCATGCGCCGGAGCCTGTACCTGAAGGACGACGACTACCGGCTGTCGTTCCTCTACGGGAACTTCACGACGCTCACCCGCTTCACCGAGATCGACCTCGAGCGCGTGCTCACCGAGGGGCTCAGCCCGCTGTACGTGAGCATCCACGCCACCGACCCCGAGGTCCGGGCCGACCTGCTGCGCAACCGCCGGGGCGCCACCAGCCTGCGCTGGCTGCGGGCACTGCTCGACCACGGCGTGACCGTCCACGGCCAGATCGTCGTCTGCCCCGGCATCAACGACGGAATGGTCCTGGCCGACACGCTGGCCGGGGTGCTCGACGAGTACCCCGAGCTGCAGAGCCTGGCCGTGGTCCCGCTCGGCATCAGCGACCACTCGAACGAGCCCCGCATGCGCTTCCACACCACCGAGGAGGCCGAGACGGTGGTCGACGTGGTCGAGGCCTGGCAGCGCACGTACCTCGACGTCCTCGGCCGCCGACTCGTGTACGCCGCCGACGAGTACTACCTGCTGGCCGACCGCCCGTTCCCGCCCTCGGAGGCCTACGAGGGCTTCGCCATGCACGAGGACGGCATCGGGATGGCCCGAACGTTCGAGGCGGAGTTCCACGGCCACGCCGACGACGTCGT
>DASUEE010000149.1:0-11748 GCA_036275235.1 Acidimicrobiales bacterium
GGCGCCGTAGGCGTTCTTCGCCAGCTGCTGGGTGATCGTGGACCCGCCCTGGGAGAACTCGCCCTCGCGCACGTCGGTGACGAGGGCGCGGATCGTGCCCCGGATGTCGACGCCGTCGTGGCTGTAGAAGTTGCGGTCCTCTGCGGCGATCACCGCCTGCTTGACCACCTCGGGGATGTCGCCCGGCGTGACGGGGATGCTCTGGTCGAACTGCTTGTAGGTGTGGATCAGCTCGCCGTTGACGTCGTACACCTGGCTGAACCGGATCGCCTCGAGCTCCTCGGGCTCCGGGATCACGGCGGGCAGCGGCACGAACAGCTGCGTGGCCAGCACGACCCCGGCCGCCACGGCGGGCGTTGCCAGGACGATCACGAGCGCCACGGCCAGTCGGGTGAGGCGGACGGTGCCGCGGCGCAGGTCCATGCGGCCCCCATTCTCACCCGCAACGGCGGACTCCTGTCCCACCCCTCCCGAAATCTCGTCGATCGAGCACCGCCGGTGGCTCGAATCCACGGGATTCCGGGTGGGCGTAGGGTCCCGGGGCGTGTCGGCCTCGTCGTCGCCCCCTCCCGCCGAGCGGCCGCCCTCGGTCGACGCGCTGGCTCGCTCGCTCGCCGACACCGGGCTCCCGCACCCGCTCCTGGTCGACGCGGCCCGGGCGGCGATCCGCGCCGGAGACCCGGAGGCGGCCCGGCAGGAGGCCGAGCGGCGCGCCCGCTCGATGCTGCAACCGGTCGTGAACGCCACCGGCGTCCTGCTCCACACCAACCTCGGGCGGGCGCCGCTCCCGACCTCGACCCCGGGCCGGGCGTCGAACGTCGAGCTCGACCTCGCCACCGGCACGCGGGGGAGCCGCACCGTGCACGCCGGCGCCCTGCTGGCACGAGCCGTCGACGCCGAAGCCGCCGTCGTGGTGAACAACTGCGCCGCCGCCGTGCTGCTGGCGCTCGCCGCCCTGGCCGGTGGCGGCCGCGGCGTCGCCGTGAGCCGCGGCGAGCTGGTGGAGATCGGCGGCGGGTTCCGGGTCCCCGACGTCATGGCCCAGTCCGGTGCTCGCCTCGTGGAGGTCGGCACCACCAACCGCACCCGCCTCGCCGACTACCGGGCCGCACTCGACGCCGACCCCGACCTCGCCGTGCTGCTCAAGGTGCACCGGTCGAACTACACGATCTCCGGGTTCACCGAGGACACATCGGTGCCGGCGCTGTCCACCCTCGGACCCGACGTGGTCGTCGACCTCGGGAGCGGGCTGCTCGACGCCGCCTGCCCGTGGCTCGACACCGGTCCGCCGGCGTGGCTCGCCGACGAGCCGGCGGCGAAGCAGACGCTGGCCGCGGGTGCCGACCTGGTGCTGTTCAGCGGGGACAAGCTGCTCGGTGGGCCACAGGCCGGCGTGATCGCCGGGCGCGCCGACCTGGTGCGCCGGTGCGCCGCGCACCCGCTCTACCGGGCCTTCCGGCCGGGCAGCCTGGTGCTGGCCGCGCTGCAGGACGTCGCGCTCGCCTACCTCGACCGGACGGCGGGGTCGCTCCCGTTCTGGCGCATGGCCAGCACGCCGGTCGAGGACCTCGAGCGCCGGGCGCGTGCGATCGCCACCGATCGCCCCGGCGTCGAGGTGGTGGCCTGCGCGTCGGCGCCCGGCGGCGGCACCCTCCCCGGCGTGGAGATCCCGTCAGTCGGGCTGGCGATCGAGGGCGACGTCACCGAGCAGCTGCGCGCCGGCGCCCCACCCGTGATCGCCCGGGTCGCCGAGGGGCGCACCGTCCTCGACCTCCGCACCGTCGAGCCCGACGACGACGAGGTGGTGGCGGCGGCGCTGGCGTGCCTGGAGGGCGTGGGCTGATGCACGTCGTGGCCACGGCCGGCCACGTCGACCACGGCAAGTCGACGCTCGTCCTGCACCTCACGGGCACCGACCCGGACCGGCTCGCCGAGGAGAAGGCGCGCGGTCTCACGATCGACCTCGGCTTCGCCGGCGCCACGCTGCCGTCAGGCCGGCGGATGGCGGTGATCGACGTCCCGGGCCACGTCAGGTTCCTGAAGAACATGCTCGCCGGGCTCGGCGCGATCGACGCCAGCCTGTTCGTGGTCGCCGCCACCGAGGGGTGGAAGCCCCAGAGCGAGGAGCACCTGCGCATCCTCGACCTGCTCGGGGTGCAGCACGGGCTGGTGGCGCTCACGAAGGTCGGGCTCGTCGACGACGACCTGCGGGAGCTCGCCCGGCTCGAGGTGGAGGAGGCGGTGGAGGGCACGTTCCTGGAGGGCGCGCCGGTGATCGCCGTCGATGCGCCGACGGGGGAGGGCCTCGACGATCTGCGGGCGGCGCTCGACGATCTGCTCGCCGACACCCCCACCGCCGTCGACCACGGCCGCCCCCGCCTGTGGATCGACCGCTCCTTCGCCCCCGCCGGCGCGGGCACCGTGGTCACCGGGACGCTCGCCGGCGGACCGGTGGCGGTCGACGACGAGCTGCTCCTCGCCCCGGCCGGACGCCAGGTCCGCGTGCGGGCGATCCAGCGGCTGCACGAGCAGGTCGAGCGCCTCGAGCCCGGCAATCGCACCGCGTTGAACCTCGTCGGGGTCGGCCACGCCGACGTCGAGCGGGGCGACGTGCTCGTGCGCGACGGGCAGTGGCACCACACCGACACCATCGACGTCTCGCTGAGCGTCCTCGACCGCCTGGAGCACGCGGTCTCGCGCCGGGGCGCCTACCTCGCCTACGTCGGCTCCGGCGAGCACCCCGTGCAGCTGCGGGTCCTCGGCCCGCACCCGATCGCGCCGGGGGAGACCGGCGCCGTCCGCCTCCACCTCGCCCACCGTCTGCCGCTGCTGCCCGGCGACCGCTTCGTGCTGCGCGACGCCGGACGGGGCGAGACCGTCGGCGGCGGTGAGGTGCTCGACGTCGCCCCCGTCCTGCGGGCGTCGCGAGCGGCGCCCGACCGCCGGGTGGAGCGCGTCGTGGCCGAGCGCGGCTGGGTCGAGCCCGACCTCCTGCGGCGGCTCACCGGCGAGCAGGTCGCGGCGAACCTCGGTCGGTGGGTGGTGTCCGAGGC
This sequence comes from Acidimicrobiales bacterium, assembly GCA_036275235.1. Taxonomy (GTDB): domain Bacteria; phylum Actinomycetota; class Acidimicrobiia; order Acidimicrobiales; family Salinilacustritrichaceae; genus Salinilacustrithrix. The sequence goes on from DASUEE010000149.1 coordinate 3,054, forward strand.
CGCGCTCGGGGAGGCCGAGGCGCGGGTCCGGGCGCGGCTCGCCGACGCCGGCCCGCTCGGCCTCGACCTCGCCACCCTCGACGAGCACGACCGGGCCGTGGCCGAGGTGCTCGACGGGGTGGTGCGCGACGCCGGCCGGATCGTGGCCGAGGATGCCGTCGACCCGCTCCTCGGACATCCCTGGCTCGACGCGCTCGACGCCGACCCGTTCACGCCCCCATCCCCGCCCGACGACCTCGGCCGCGCCGAGGTGCGCGAGCTGGTGCGCCGGGGCGAGGTCGTGGAGGTCGACGGCGTGGCTTTCGGCGCCGGCGCCATCGACCGGGCGTGCGAGGAGCTGCGGGCCCTGCTCGCCGAGCACCCCGAGGGCGTCACGGTGGCCCAGATCCGCGACCGCCTCGGCGCCAGCCGCAAGTTCGTGCTCCCCCTGCTCGCCCACCTCGACGGCACCGGGCGGACGCGCCGCAGGGGCGACCTGCGCGTCGCCGGCCCCCGCCTCTGATCCCGGCTCGTTCTGGACGCCGGATCCGCGCGGCAGGCCGCCGATCCGGCGGCAAGAACGGGTTCGGGGCTCGCTACGCGATCAGGTGGCGGCGCTCGCTCTCGCTGAGCCCGCCCCAGATGCCGTGCTGCTCACGGATGCGCACGGCGTAGTCGAGGCACTCCTGGCGCACGGCGCACCCGCCGCAGATGGCCTTGGCCCGACCTTCGCGCTCGAGCTTCTCGTCCTTGCGCTCGAAGTGCGCCGGTGGGAAGAACACCCGGGCCTGTGGTCCGCGACAGGCCGCCCTGAGCTGCCACTGCTCGGTGTCGGTGCGGATCGCGAGCGTCATGTGCGTAACCCCCCGGTGTTGCGTGAGCCGAACCTACGACCGTGCGACGCCCGGCACAAGGGTCAGTTGCCGCCCCCGCGCGCTCGGTGGTCGCGGGCCGCGCCCACGATCGGTTCGACCTCGAGCGTGAGGCCGTCGATCGCCGTGACCCGCACCTCGTCGCCCACGGCGATGGGCGTCGCCCGGTTCGTGTGGGCCCGCCAGGGGGCGTCACGCACGGTGACCACGCCGTCCGGATCGACCGCCGCCACGGCGACGCCGGTCTCGCCGATCATCCAGTCGCGCCCGATCGTCGGCGTCGAGAACCGGGTGCGGACCATGGCCGGCATGCCGCCGAGCATCGCCAGCAGGGTGCCGACGATGCCGGCGAGGAGGGTGATCCACGAGGGCGGTCCGTCGGCGAAGAGGGCCACCGAGCCGACCACGAGGGCCATGGTGCCGACGCCGGTCCAGAAGCGGGGGACACCCGTCTGCACGTCGACGGCGAACGCCGGGAAGGCGAGGCCGAGCACGACCAGCGCCCAGGTGTTGGTGGGCAGCACGGCCAATCCGTAGGCGGCGAGCACCAGGGAGCCGGCGCCGACCATCCCCGCCACGCCGACGCCGGCGGTGAACAGCTCGAAGACGAGCAGGCACGCGCCGATCACGAGGAGGAGGTAGGCCACGGGCGGGCTGGCCACCGTGTGGAAGAGCTGGTCGGTCAGGTCGAGCTGGCCGAAGCGGACCTGGGTCCGTGGCTCGCCCTCGTCGCTCACCTCGACGCCGGGCAGGCCGATGATGAACTCGCCGATCACCGGGGCGTCGTTGTCGACCAGGCCGAGCTCGGCGGCTCGCTCCGCGCCGACCTTCTCGCCGACCGACGTGCGGCCTCCCAGGTCGACGCCCTCGGCCAGCGCGGACGTGACCTCGACCCGGCTGCCGGGCGAGAGGCCGGAGACCTGTGCGGCGGCCAGCAGGTCGGCGGCGCCGCCCTCGGCCGCCGAACCGGACGGCCCGACCCAGGCGGCGACCGGCACGGCGGAGGAGCGGATGGCGCGCGTGAGCTCGTCGAGGCGGTCGTCGCCGACGACGGCGCCGTCGCTGTTGACCTGCAGGACGATGGCCACCACGTCGGTGCCGGCGGCGTCCGCCACCTCGTCCTCGATGAACGAGGCGAGGATCGGGTCGATCAGCCCGGACACCTTGAGCACCCGCACGGCATCGCGTGGCTCGGGGTCCTCGGGGTCCTCGGCGCCCGCGACGCCGGTGAGCGACACCAGCGACAGCACGCAGAGCGCGAGCCCTCCGAGGACCCTCGGTAGGGTGGCCCCTGCGCCGTGACGAGGAGTGAGGACGTGGTCGCTCGGTGAACCCGACGGAGTACTTCGCTGCATCCCGGTTGCTCATCGTTGCGGGCAAGGGGGGCGTGGGCAAAACGGTGGTCACGGCCGCGCTGGCCCGGGCGGCCTCGCTCGTGGGCCGCAGCGCCCTCGTGATCGAGGTCGAGGGCAAGTCCGGCCTGCCCCGGATGTTCGGTCGCGCCGAGCCGGGCGAGCGCGGCCTCACCTACGACGAGCAGGTCCTGCACAAGGGCGGTGGCGACGGTTCGGCCGACGTCCTGGCCCGCACGATCACCCCTGACCAGGCCCTGATCGAGTACCTCGAGGACCACGGCCTCTCCCGGATCAGCCGCCGGCTCGTGTCCAGCGGCGCGCTCGACGTCGTCGCCACGGCCGCGCCCGGCATCCGCGACATCCTCGTGCTCGGCAAGGTCAAGCAGCTGCAGCGGGCCGGGGTCGCCGACGTGCTCGTGCTGGACACGCCTGCAGCCGGTCACGCCATCACGTTCCTGCGCTCGGCGAAGGGGTTGCTCGACGCCGTGAAGGTCGGTCCCATCAACACCCAGGCGCGCGACGTGCTCGACTTGCTCGAGGACCACGAGCGCTGCCAGGTCCTGCTGGTGACGCTCCCCGAGGAGACGCCGGTCAACGAGCTGGTCGAGACGGCGTTCTCCCTGGAGGACCAGGTGGGCGTGGGGCTCGGTCCGGCGGTGGTGAACGGGCTCTACGCCGAGTACGAGGGCCTCGACGCCGACCCCGAGGCCGCCGCCGCCGAGGCGGGCACGTCGCTGCGCCCCGGCGAGGCGCAGGCGCTCGGCGACGCCGCCGGGTTCCGACGGCACCGCATCGCCCTGCAGCACGAGCAGCTCGACCGGCTCGCCGCCCGGTTGCCGCTGCCCCAGGTGCGCCTGCCGTTCCTGTTCGAGGCCGAGATCGGCCCCGCGGAGGTCGACGTGCTCGCCCGCGCCGTGCTCGAGGGCGTCGAGCGCCTCGACGCGTCGGTGCAGCTCGGGGTCGGCACGTGAGCCTCGAGTCCCTCGTCCGGGACCGCCGCATCATCGTGTGCGGCGGCTCGGGCGGCGTGGGCAAGACCACCACCGCCGCGGTGCTCGCGATGCGGGCCGCGGAGGAGGGGCGACGCGCCGTGGTGGTCACGATCGACCCCGCCAAGCGGCTCGCCGACGCCCTCGGCCTCGGCGACCTCACGAACGAGGCCAGCCGGGTCGACGGGCTCTGGCCCGGCGAGCTGTGGGCGATGATGCTCGACACGAAGTCGACCTTCGACGCCCTCGTCGCCAAGCACGCCGCCGACGAGGACCAGCTCCAGCGCATCCTCGCCAACCGCTTCTACAAGAACATCTCCGGCGCGCTCTCGGGCACGCAGGAGTACATGGCGATGGAGAAGCTGTACGAGCTGGCGGAGGAGACCGACTTCGACCTCATCGTCGTCGACACGCCACCCACCCGGAACGCGCTCGACTTCCTCGACGCCCCTGCCCGGCTCAGCCGCTTCCTCGACCACCGGCTCTACCGGCTCATGACCGCCCCGAACCGGGGCGTGCTGCGGGCCGTGAACATGGCGACCCAGACGTTCATCCGCACCGTGGCGCGCGTGGTGGGTGCCGACGTCATCGACGACGCCGTCGCGTTCTTCCAGGCCTTCGACGGGATGGAGGAGGGGTTCAAGCGGCGGGCCGAGCGGGTGGCGCAGCGCCTCCGCGACGCCGACTCGGCCTTCGTCCTGGTGGCGTCCCCCCGGCGGGACACCATCGAGGAGGCGACGTTCTTCGCCGAGAAGCTCCTCGAGGGCGGCATCGAGGTCGACGCCCTCGTGGTCAACCGCATGCACCCGCGGTTCGGGGAGGGCCTCGCCGAGGCCACCCGCGAGCGCGCCGCCTCGCTGGAGGGCACGGCCGTCGGCGTGCTCTTCCGGAACCTCGCCGACTTCCAGCTCGTGGCGTCCCGCGAGGAGGAGAACCTCGCCGGCCTGGCCGAGCGCGTCGCGCCCGCCCCGCTCATCCGGGTGCCGTTCCTGCGCTCCGACGTGCACGACCTCGACGGCCTCCGCCAGATCGAGGCCGAGCTCTTCTGACACCCCCGTCACGTTGGGGTAGACATCGGCCATGCGCATCGAGCTCGACAAGGAGGCCTGCACCGGCCACGGCCGTTGCTACTCCCTCGCCCCGGACGTCTTCGAGGCCGACGACGACGGCTACTGCGCCCGCTCGCCGGGCGAGATCCCGCCCGAGCTCGAGGCCTCCGCCCGCCACGGCGCCGAGAGCTGCCCGGAGCAGGCCCTGACGATCATCGAGGACTGACCCCCGACCGTTCTGGTCAGCGTTTCGGGCGGTCAGCGTCCCGTTCTGCGGACCAGAACGGGGTGGGTCAGAGGATGGCGCCGCTCTCCTTCATCGCCGCGATCTCGTCCCACTCGAAGCCGGCCTCGAGCAGCGCGGTCTCGGTGTGCTCACCGTGCTCGGGGCACCGCGTCATCGCCACGGCCTGCTCGTCGAACTGGGCCGGGCTCGCCACCAGCTGCACGTCCTGGCCGTTGGCGGCCGTCATCGTCGGTAGGTAGCCGTTGGCCACGACCTGCGGATCCTCGTACAGCTCGTCGAGCGTCTGGAACGGGGCCCACACGCCGTCGAAGTCGTCGAGCACCTCTCGCCAGTGGGAGAGCGGATGGGCGCCGAACGCCTCGTCGAGCAGCGTGATGCACTCGGCGCTGTTCTGCGCGCGGGCGGCGCTGTCGGCGAACCGGGGATCGGTGGCCATCTCCGGCATGCCGAGCCGCTTCACGAAGTCGTCCCAGAACTTGTCGCTCTGCAGGAGGATCAGGCTGATGAACCGGTCGTCGGCCGTGCGGTAGACGCCCACGCCCGGGTTCGGCGCCTGCTTGCGGTCGCCCTGGGGGATCTTCGAGAACCCGAACAGCTTCGACGCCACCACGAGCGGGGAGATCTGCCACATGGCGGTGGCGAGCAGCGAGACGTCGACGACGCTCGGCTCGCCCGTCCGCTCACGCTTCACCAGCGCGGCGGCGATGGCTCCCGCGGTCGACAGGCCGCCCATCACGTCGCCGAACGCCGGCGCCGGCTGCCCCGAGGGCCAGCCGTCCCGCTCGGGCATGACCGAGGCGACGCCGCCCCGTGCCCAGAACGACGCGCCGTCGTAGCCGCCCTTCTCGGCGTCGGGGCCCTTCGGGCCCTGGCCGCTGCCGCGGGCGATGATGATGTCCGGGTTGGCCGCCCGGATGTCTTCGGTGTCGATGCCCAGCTTCCGGCGCACCTTCGGCATGTAGTTCGTGAGGAAGACGTCGGCCGTCGCCACGAGCTTCAGCAGCGCCTCGCGCCCGTCGGGCTTCGAGATGTCGATGGCGACCGACTGCTTGCCGTGGTTGGGTTGCTCCATCATGAAGTTCACGCCCTCGGAGCCGCCGGGCAGGAGGCCCGAGGTCACCAGGCCGCGCTGCGGATCGCCCGTCTCGGGGTGCTCGACCTTCAGGACCTCGGCGCCCCAGTCGACGAGGATCGCCCCCGCCGACGGGATGAACATCCAGCTCGAGACCTCGATCACGCGGATGCCGTCGAGGGGTCCGGTCATGGGTGCAACCTCCGGGTGGGGTGGGTGGCGGTCAGGCCTGCGGCCAGCCGACGGTCTTCGTCTGGGTGAAGATCTCGAGGCCCTCGATGCCGCACTGCCGGCCGATGCCCGAGCCCTTGTAGCCGCCGAAGGGCGCGTCGGCGCCGTACCAGATGCCGCCGTTGAGGCCGAGCGTGCCGGTGCGGATCCGGCGGGCGACCGCCTTGGCCCGGTCGAGGTCGGCCGAGCTGATGGTGCCCGAGAGCCCGTAGCGGCTGTCGTTGGCCATGCGGACCGCGTCGTCCTCGTCCTCGTAGCCGATCATGCAGAGGACGGGGCCGAAGATCTCGTCCTGGGCGATGGTCGAGGCGTTGTCGACGTCGGCGAACAGCGTCGGCTCGACGAACCACCCGCGGGGCAGGTGCGACGGGACGCCGCCGCCGGTGACGAGCCGGGCGCCCTCGGCCTTGCCCTTCTCGATGTAGCCGAGCACCCGCTGGCGCTGCTTCTCCGAGATGAGCGGTCCCATCAGGTTCGACGGGTCGGTGGGGTCGCCGTAGCCGAGCGACTCGAAGCTGGCCCGAGCGATCTCCACCCCTTCGGCCATCCGCGACGCCGGCAGCAGGAGCCGGGTGGGGATGGCGCACCCCTGGCCGGCGTGCATGCACATCCCGGCGGCGCCGGCGAGCGCCGACTCGATGTCGGCGTCCTCGAGGAGGATGTTCGCCGACTTCCCGCCGAGCTCGAGGAACACGGGCTTGAGCGTCTCCGACGCCGCCTGCATGATGCGCTGCCCCGTGGCCGTGGAGCCGGTGAAGGCGATCATGTCGACCTTCGGCGACGTGGTCAGCACCTCGCCGACGAGGTGGTCGCTCGACACCACGATGTTGACGACGCCGGGCGGGATGTCGGTGTGCTCGACGATCAGCCGGCCGATGCGGGTGGCGTTCCACGGCGTGTCCGGCGCCGCCTTGACCACGCACGTGTTGCCCATGGCGAGGACCGGGCCGAGCTTGTTCAGCGTGATCTCCACGGGGAAGTTCCACGGGACGATCACGCCGACCACGCCGACGGGTTCCTTCCACACCTCGCGCTCGGCCGCACCGAGGCCGAAGGCGTCCTTCGGACCGAGGGAGCGGGTCCAGGGGAACTGCTCGATCATCTCGGCCGGCCAGAGCAGCGCCTCGCGCAGCGGAGCATCGAGCTGCGGGCCGTACGTGGTGAGGACCGGGCAGCCGACCTCGGCCACCAGCTCGGCGCGCAGCTCCTCCTGCTCGGCCACGATGGCGTCCTGGAGCTGCAGGAGGCAGCGGCGGCGCAGGTCCGGGTCGGTGGACCACGTGGTGGTGTCGAACGCCTCGCGTGCGGCGTCGACCGCGGCGGCCATGTCGGCGGCGGTGCCGTCGGCGACCGGACCGAGCACCTCCTCGGTGGCCGGGTTGACGTTGTCGAAGGTGCGGCCGCCCTCGGCCTCCACCAGCTTCCCCCCGATGAGCATGCGCAGCTCACCCATGGCGTTCCCTCCTCGGTGTGGTGCGTGCGAGCGTGGTCACCAGACCAGCTCGAGGTTGTCGATGGCCCGCAGGCCCTGCGTGTAGAGCAGCTCGACGCCCTCGGCGATCGCGTACGACGGCACGGCGGCGTGCCACTCCTCGAGCGCCACCCGCAGCTCCATCCGGGCGAGGTGCGAGCCGAGGCAGCGGTGGGCCCCGCCCCCGAAGGCCAGGTGCTTGTTCCCGGGTCGGTCGAGATCGACCACGTCGGCCTTCTCCCACGCGTTGTCGTCGGTGTTCGCCGAGCCCAGCATCACGTGCACCGGCGTGCCCTTCGGGATCGGGCAGCCGCCGAGCTCGGTGTCCTCGGTGGTGATCCGGGGCACGCCCTGCACCGGCGTCTCCCAGCGGAGCAGCTCCTCGATCGCGTGGGGGATCGCCGCCGGGTCGTCGACCAGTGCCCGGCGGTGCTCGGGGTGCTGGGCGAGGTGGGCCAGGAAGCAGTCGAGCGACGCCGTCACCGTGTCGAGGCCGGCGAGGAAGAACAGGTAGCCGATGTCGACGACCTCGTCGTGGGTGAGCTGGTGGCCGTCGACCTCGGCATGGAGGAAGCCGGAGATGAAATCGTCCTGCGGCTCGGCTGCCCTTGCCGCCACGACCTCCTCGAGCACGGCGTAGATCCGGGCGCCGGTGGCGTCGATGACGCGCTGGCGCTCCTCGTCGTCTCCGGCGACCGGGCGGATGATCCCGTCCTTCAGCGCGATGAACTCGTCGCGACGCGACACCGGGAGCCCGAGCAGCTCGAGGAACACCGTGGTGGGGAGCGGCTCGGAGACGGCGCGGTGGAAGTTGCACCGGCCGTCGTCGACGACGTCGGCGATGAGCTCGCGCACGAGGGCCCGGGTGCGGTCCTCGAGCAGCGCGACCTGCTTCGGTGCGAAGAGCGGGTCGAGGATCTTGCGGTACTTCTTGTGGTCCGGCGGGTCGATCTGCAGGGGGATCAGCGGGCGGACCTGGCCGATGTGGACGGCGTCGAACCCGGAGGAGAACACCTCGGGGTGCTTCAGCACGTGGCGGACCTCGGCATCGCCCGCCACCAGCGCCATGTCCTCCGTGACCATCACCGGCGCCATCTCGCGGAGCCCCTTGAAGAGCTCTTGCGGGTGTGCCAGCTGGTGCGGGTCCAGCTCCGGCATCGCCGGGTCGGTGGCTGCTTCGTCCGTGGAGCTCATCGGTCCTCCTTCGCCCCCTTGCCGGGACGGCCCCCGCCCGGCGGCCCGGATTCTGACACATGCGTCAAGGATCTGTGCGAGAACCATCGGGTTGGCCGCCACCGACACGCCGCCCGCCACGTGCCCGGCGGGCGGGCGGCGGCTCAGGCGCGCTGCGCGTCGGAGAGGGCCTTGGCGGCCTCGTCCACCGACTCGGCCACGGGCACGATCCGGTCGAAGCCCGTGGTGTGCAGGAG
>DASUEE010000150.1:0-5665 GCA_036275235.1 Acidimicrobiales bacterium
CAAGACGTCCACCGGCTTCCACCCCTCCGGGGGTGCCACCACCGATGCCGTGCGCCGCATGCGGGCGGCGGTCGGTTGGGACGTGGGGGTCAAGGCCTCCGGCGGGATCCGGGACGCGGCGACCGCCCTCGCGATGATCGAAGCCGGCGCGACGCGCATCGGCGCGTCGTCCTCGGCGGCGATCCTCGACGGACTCGACCTCTGACACGACCTCCGACGGCTCCCGGGTCCTACGGTGGCGGCCGTGCGGGTGCTGATCTGTGACGACGAGGACAACATCCGGCTGCTGTTCCGGATGGCCTTCGAGGAGCGGGGCGCCGAGGTCACCGAGGCCGTCGACGGGGACGACTGCCTGGCGCAGGTCGAGGACGTCTGCCCGGACCTGATCGTGCTCGACCTGTTCATGCCGAACCGGGACGGGCTCTCGACGCTGCCCGAGCTGAAGCGGCGGTGCCCCGGGGCGCCGGTGCTCGTCGTCACCGCCTACGCCGCCGCCGAGACCTTCAACCGCAGCAAGGCCCGTGGGGCCACCGCGTGCTTCGACAAGCTCGGCTTCGCGGCGCGGATCCCCCGCCTCGTCGAGCGCTACGGCGGGGCGGCCTGAGCTACGCCGACTCGAGCGCCCGGGCCGAGAGGGCGGCGAAGCCGGGCTTCACGATCTCGTTGATGATCCGCAGGCGCTTGTCGAAGGGCCAGAACGAGCTCTTCATCGCGTTGACCGTGAACCACTGCAGGTCGGTCCACCCGTAGCCGAAGGCCTCGACGAGGTTGTGCAGCTCCTGGGACATCGTGATTCCGCTCATGAGCCGGTTGTCGGTGTTCACGGTCACCCGGAAGCGCAGGCGGGTGAGCAGGCGGATGGGGTGGTCCTCGAGGCGGTCGACGACCCCGGTGTGCACGTTGGACGTCGGGCACATCTCGAGCGGCACCCGTCGATCCCGCACGAACGACGCCAGCTCGCCGAGGGTGACCGTGCCGTCGTCGGCCACCGTGATGTCGTCGACGATGCGCACGCCGTGCCCGAGCCGCTCGGCACCGCACAGCTGGATCGCCTCCCAGATCGACGGCAGCCCGAACGCCTCGCCGGCGTGGATCGTGATGTGGTGGTTGGCGGCGGCGATCCGGCGGAAGGCGTCGAGGTGGCGGGTGGGCGGGTAGCCGGCCTCCTTGCCGGCGATGTCGAAGCCGACCACGGCGCGATCCCGGTGGCGCAGCGTGAGGTCGGCGATGTCGGAGGAGTGCGCGGCCGTGCGCATCGCCGTGAGCAGGACACCGATGGTGATCGGACGCCGCGCCGTCACCTCCTCGAAGCCGGTGAGCACGGCGTCGACCACCTCGTCGAGGCTCAGGCCGCGCTCGAGGTGGAGCTCGGGGGCGAAGCGGACCTCGGCGTAGACGACGCCGTCGTCGGCGAGGTCCTCGCCGCACTCGACGGCCACCCGGGTCAGCGCCTCGCGGGTCTGCATCACGCCCACGGTGTGCTGGAACGTCTCGAGGTAGAGCGGCAGGCTGCGGCGGTTCGCGCCCTCGACGAACCACCGGCCGAGGTCGTTCGCGTCGGTGGTGGGCAGGGCGGTGTAGCCCTGCTCCCGTGCGAGCTCGATCACGGTGGAGGGTCGGAGCCCGCCGTCGAGGTGGTCGTGGAGGAGGACCTTCGGCGCCTCCCGGATCAGCTCGAGCGTGGGCGTCGTCGGCATGCGGGAACCGTACCGGCGCCCTTGCCGATCAGGCGGGCGGGATGCGGGCGCCGACGAGCGGCTCCGGCTCGACGCGGTCGTCGCCGACGTCGATGGCGCCGTCGAGCGCGGCGAGCGCGCCGGGGAAGCGGTCGGGGTCGTCGGCGTGCAGGACGAGGAGCGGATCGCCGGCCGACACGCGGTCGCCGACCTTGGCCTCGACCATCGCGCCGGCGCCGAGCGACACGGCGTCCTCCTTGCGGGCCCGCCCGGCCCCGAGCCGCCACACGGCGACGCCCACCGCCTTGCAGTCGATGCGACGGACGTAGCCGTCGGCGGGCGCCTCCACGACGTGGGTGTGGGCGGCCACCGGCAGGGGAGCGGACAGGTCCCCGCCCTGTGCGGCCACGAGCCGCTCGAACACCTCCATCGCCCGGCCGTCGTCGAGGACGGGCTCCGGGTCGGTGCCGATGCCGGCGATCTCCAGCATCTCTCGGGCCAACGTGAGGGTGAGGGCCCGCACGTCGGCCGGCCCGCCGCCGCCCAGGACCTCGAGCGACTCGACCACCTCGAGGGCGTTGCCGGCGGCGCGACCCAACGGCTCGTCCATGTTCGTCAGCAGGGCGACCGTGCGCACCCCGTTCGCCTCGCCGATGCCCACCATCGTCTCGGCCAGGACCCGCGTGGCGTCATCGTCGCCGAGGAACGAGCCCGACCCGGTCTTCACGTCGAGCACCAGGCCCTGCGTGCCCTCCGCGATCTTCTTCGACATGATCGAGCTGGCGATGAGCGGGATCGACTCGACCGTGGCGGTGACGTCGCGCAAGGCGTAGAGCTTGCGGTCGGCCGGTGCGATGTCGCCGCTGGCACCGGCGATGACGGCGCCGACGTCGGCGAGCACCTCGCGGTAGCGGTCGGCCGGCAGCACGGCCTGGAAGCCGGCGATCGACTCCAGCTTGTCGAGCGTGCCGCCCGTGTGGCCGAGGCCGCGGCCGGCCAGCTGGGGCACGGCCGCGCCACACGCGGCGACCAGCGGCACGAGGATGAGCGAGACCTTGTCGCCCACGCCGCCGGTGGAGTGCTTGTCGACCGTCGGCCGGTCGAGGAAGGACAGGTCGGTGCGCTCGCCGGTGTCGATCATCGCCGCCGTCCACGTCGCCAGCTCCTCGGGCACCATGCCCCGCCACACGACGGCCATCAGCAGGGCGGCCGCCTGCTCGTCGGCGATCGTGCCCGCCGTGTAGCCGTCGACGAAGAAGCGGATCTGCTCCTCGGAGAGGGCGCCGCCGTCGCGCTTGGTGCGCAGGACGTCGAGGATGTCGGTGGCCATCTACCCGAGGTCCTCGGGGGTGAACGCGCCGGGCAGCCACTCGTGCATCGGGCGCTCGTTGACGAGCAGCTCGGCGCCGCCCATCTCGTGCAGGAGCTGGCGGCAGCGCCCGCAGGGCGACAGGTCCTTCCCGTCGGGGTCGGTGACGGCGACCGCGACGAGGTCGCCACGGCCGTGACCGCCGGCGACGAGCACGCCGACGAGCGCCGTCTCGGCGCAGATGCCGACGGGGTAGCTGGCGTTCTCCACGTTGGCGGCCTGGAGGACGGTGCCGTCGGCGAGGAGGCCGGCGGCACCGACGTGGAAGCCCGAGTACGGCGAGTACGACCGGCTCGCCACGCCGGCCGCCGCCACCCGCAGGGCGCGCCAGTCGACGGTCATCGGCTGCGCTGGAAGGGCTTGCCCACCGCCGCAGGCGGGATCGCCCGACCGATGAGCCCTGCGACCACGATGATCGTCACCACGAACGGCAGCGACTGCCAGAACTCGCTGGGGATCTCGAAGTCGCCGACCTCGACGCCGAGGATCTGCAGGCGCGAGCCGAGCGCCCGGGTGAAGCCGAAGAGCATGGCGCCGCCGAACGCGGTCCAGGGCCGCCACTTCCCGAAGATCAGCGCGGCGAGGGCGATGAAGCCGGCGCCGTTGGTCATGTTGTCCTGGAAGCCGCCCTGGGACTCCATCGAGAACCAGGCGCCGCCGAGGCCGGCGATGAGCCCGCCGATGATCACGGCCAGGTAGCGGGTGCGGATCACGTCGATGCCCACCGTCTCCGCCGCGCTGGGGTGCTCGCCCACCGAGCGGACCCGCAGGCCGAACGGCGTGCGGAAGAGCACCCACCAGCTGGCGAAGACCACCACGAACATCGAGAAGAAGATCGGCCGGGCGGTGAACAGCTGCGGGCCGAGGATCGGGATCTCCGACAGCAGGGGCAGCCCGAAGGCCTGGGTGGGGATGCCGGAGGTGACGCCCGAGGGCACGATGACCTCCGAGCGCAGGAAGCCGGTGACGCCGAGGGCGAGGAGGTTGATCACGACACCGGAGATGATCTGGTCGACGCGGAAGGTCACCGACATGAGGGCGTGCAGCGCGGCGATGGCACCCCCCGTGAGCACGGCGATGGCGATGGACGCCCAGAGCCAGGCGTCGGAGTTCGCGTCGCCTGCGGTGGCGTACACCATGAACCCGACGCCCGCGGACCCGAGCATCATCCCCTCGATGCCGATGTTGACCACGCCCGAGCGCTCGCACCACAGCCCGGCCATGGCGCCGAGCGCGATGGGCGTCCCGAGGCTGAGCGACTCGACGAGGAGCTGCGTGACGTTCGTGCTCGTGCTGTCCGACAGCGCCAGCGCGACGACCACGACCAGCGGGAAGAAGAGCACGCCGCTGACGCCCAGGGCCCAGCGGGTGTAGCGGTCGCCGCCGCGCTCCAGCAGGCTGACCACGGCGGTGAGCAGGTAGACGACGCCGATCGCGGCGATGGCGGTGGCCGCCGGGAAGGTCAGGGCGAGGGGCTCGGGCGGGGGCTCGAAGCCGAACGTGCGGTCATCGGACGTGACGTTCGGCGCCACGTAGCCGACGAGCACGAGGCCCAGGAGGCCGAGGACCACGCCGATGCTCTGCAGGTGGCCCAGGCGGAACCGGCGGCGGGTGGGGGCGGCGGCGACGGCGGTCACGACCCACCCCAGCCCGACGCGAGGTCGGTGGTCTCGAGCGCGCTGCGGTGCTTCTTGCGCAACCGGAACACGGTGCGGACGATGACGTCGGCGGCGACGAACAGCAGCACCAGCGCCTGGACGATGCGCACCACGTCGATCGACAGGCCCACCTCCTGCTGCATCAGGCCGGCGCCGCTGAGCATCGAGCCCCACAGCAGGGCGGCAGGCACGATGGCGAGCGGGTTCGCCCGGGCGAGCAGGGCGATGGCGATGGAGTCGAAGCCGATGCTCACGAACACGCCCGGCGACAGGAAGCCGGTGGTGCCGCTGATCTCCCCGGCCCCGGCGAGGCCGGCGAAGGCGCCGGAGACGGCCATGGTGACGAGGATCGTGCGGCCGACCGCCATGCCGGCGTAGCGGGCGGCGTCGGTGTTCGTGCCCACGGTGCGGACCTCGAACCCGAACGAGGTGCGCTGCAGGACGAAGCGCACGAGGATCGCCAGCGCCACCATGATGACGAAGCCCCAGTGCAGCGGCGGCTGGGAGTCCACGATCTCGGGCAGGCGGGCGGCGTCCTCGATGCGGGCGGTGCGGGGGACGCTCGCCGACGGGTCCCGCAGGATGAGCGGGTCCTGGCTGCTGACGAGCCACCGCACGTAGAGCAGCGCGATGGCGTTGAGCATGATCGTGACGATCACCTCGTGGGCGCCGGTCTTGGCCTTCAGCGCACCCGGGATGCCGCCCCACAGGCCGCCGGCGATGACGCCGGCGAGCAGCAGCACCGGTACGGCGACCACGCCGGGCAGGTCGCGGACCGTCGACCACGTGCCGACCCAGGCAGCTGCGGTGGCGCCGACGAGGAGCTGCCCCTCGGCGCCGATGTTGAACAACCCGGCCCGGAACGCGAACGCCACGGCCAGCGCGGCGCCGATGAAGGGCGTGGAGCGGCCGAGGGAGGCGGCGATGCGGTCGCTGCTGCCGACCATGCCGCGCACCAGCGC
>DASUEE010000151.1:0-3459 GCA_036275235.1 Acidimicrobiales bacterium
GATGTAGCCCTTGTCGAAGCGCATGCCCTCGACGAGGTCCATGTCCATGCCGAAGGTCTGGCTCTCCTCGACGGTGATGACGCCGTCCTTGCCGACCTTGTCGATGGCCTCGGAGATCATCGTGCCGATCTCCTCGTCGGCCGAGGAGATGGCGGCGACCTGTGCGATCTGGCCCTTGCCCTCGACCTCGACGGCCTGGTCCTTGATGGCGGCCACGGCGGCCTCGACGGCCTGCTCGATGCCCTTCTTCAGCGACATCGGGTTGGCGCCGGCGGCCACGTTGCGCAAGCCCTCGCGGACCATCGACCAGGCGAGCACGGTGGCGGTGGTGGTGCCGTCACCCGCGACGTCGTCGGTCTTCTTGGCGACCTCCTTGACCAGCTCGGCGCCGATGCGCTCGTACGGGTCCTCGAGGTCGATCTCCTTGGCGATGGAGACGCCGTCGTTGGTGATCGTGGGCGCGCCCCACTTCTTGTCGAGGACGACGTTGCGACCCTTCGGCCCGAGGGTGACTCGGACGGCGTCGGCGAGCTTGTTCATGCCCGCCTCCAGCGAGCGGCGGGCCTCGCTGTCGAACGCGATCATCTTGGCCATCGGTTGACCTTCCTCCTGGAACGGTTAGCAGTCCTGTGCAGAGACTGCTAACAGCCAACCACGGCTCGCTGGCACTCGCAACCCGAGAGTGCTAGCCCCCGGCGACCGCCGGGATGATCGCGACGGTCTCACCGTCGGGGACGGGGGTGGCGAGGCCGTCCATGAAGCGCACGTCGTCGTCGGCCACGAACACGTTCACGAACTTGCGCAGGTTGCCGTCCTCGTCGAGGAGGCGGTCCGCGAATCCCGGATGCTCGGCGTCGAGGTTCTTCAGCACGTCGCCCACGGTGGCGCCCTCGACGGCGACCTCCGACTTCCCCCCGGCCAGGGGGCGGAGGGTGGTGGGGATGCGGACGGTGACGCTCATGGCGGGCTTCCTCGGTGGTGTCGATCCGGCGCGCCGGCTGGTCCGGCGCTCGCCCGATGCTAACGAGGGGGACCTACCAGGCATTCCCCCGCCGGTCGCGGCACACTCCCGTAGGTGTCCCCCCTCCTGCGCACGTCCCACCGCGACCACGACCCGGCATCCGTCGTCGCGGCGAAGGGCGACGAGACCGTGGCCGTGTGCCTCCCGGCCCGCGACGAGGAGGCGACGGTGGGCACCATCGTCGAGACGATCCGGCGCGACCTGTGCGAGGCCGCCCCCGTGATCGACGAGCTCGTGGTGGTCGACGACCACTCCGACGACGCCACCGCGGCGGTGGCCCGGGCGGCCGGCGCCCGGGTGGTCGACGCCCGGACCACGCTGGCCGAGCGCACCGGTGCCGGGAAGGGCGCGGCGCTGTGGCGGTCGCTGCACGAGACCACCAGCGACATCGTCGTCTGGGTCGACGCCGACATCACCGAGTTCTCCTCGCACTTCGTCACCGCGCTCGTCGGCACGCTGGTGGCCAACCCCGAGATCACGTTCGTGAAGGGCGCCTACGACCGGCCCCTCGTCGAGGGCGAGGGCGGCGGACGGGTCACCGAGCTGGTCGCCCGCCCGGTGCTGGCGATGCTCTTCCCGGAGCTCACCGAGCTGGCCCAGCCCCTCGCCGGCGAGTACGGCGGCCGGCGCTCGCTGCTCGAGCGGCTGCCGTTCGTGCAGGGCTACGGCGTCGACATCGCCCTGCTCATCGACGCCCACCGCGAGGGCACGGGCATCGCCGAGGTCGACCTCGGCGTGCGCCACCACCGCAACCGCACCATCGGCCAGCTCGCCCCGATGGCCGCCGAGGTCATGCGCGCCGCGCTGGTGCGCGCCGGCGTCGACGTGGGCGACGAGCCGCTGACGCTGCGGCGGCCCGGCCTGCCCCCGCTGCGGGTGGCCCACGACGAGCTGCCACCCGTCGCGGACCTCGCGTCCTACCGCCGTTCGGGCTGAGGCGCCTCCGCGCCGAGAGGGGCGACGACGCCGCCCTCGGCGTCCCGGGACGGGAGGTCGTGGCGGTCGACCTGCCGGTCGATCCCGATCTCGTCGTTGACGTAGTCGTCGAGCGGCTCGAGCACGCCGTGCCCGCCGACGGGCGGGCCGGTGTCGCGGGCGATGACCTCCTCGACGGGGATCTCGAGCACGTAGACCGCCCACAGGTGGCCGATCACGACCTTCAGCGTCGCCGTGACGGGCACGGCGAGCAGCAGGCCGAAGAAGCCGCCGAGGGTGCCGCCGGCCAGCAGCGCCAGCATCACGACGGCGGGGTGCAGGCTGACCGTCCGCTGCATGACCATCGGGCTGATGAAGTGGTTGTCGATCTGCTGGGCGCCGGCCATGATCGCCGCCACCCACAGCGCCGTCCCGAAGTCCCGGGTGGTGAGCGCGATCACGATGCCGGGCACGGCGCCGACCCACGGGCCGATCAGCGGCACGAGGTTGAAGCCGCCGGCGATCAGCCCGACGATGAGCCAGAACGGCAGGTCGAGGATGGCGAGGCCGACGCTCACCATGATCCCCACGATGATCGCCACCATGAGCTGCCCGCGGAAGAAGCCACCGATGGCGACGTTGAGGCGGTGGGCGACGTGCAGCACCTGGTCGTCGGCGCCGGCGGGGATCAGCCGCCGGGACACGGCGCCGATGTGGGGCAGGTCGATCAGCAGGTAGAAGGCGATGATCGGGGCGAGCACGAAGATGAGCCCGATCTCGAAGACCCGGCCGCCGATCTCACGGACGGTCGTCAGCTGCTCGGCGAGGCCCTGCTCCTCGGGGAAGCGCTCGCGCGCGTCCTGGGCGACGCGGTCGAGGTCGGCGGCGAGCACGGGCTCGTCGTTCTCCTCGAGCACCTCGGCGGCGCGCTCGGTGACCCGGTCGAACTCGTCGTCGTTCGCCGTGCCCCCGTTCCCGCCGAGCTGGTCGCGCAGCTCCTCGACGTTCGGGACCTGGATGACCCAGTCGTCCTCCTTCGAGCGCTCGGACACGTCGTCGAGCCAGTCCTCCACGTCGGCCCGCAGCTCGGGCCACTGCTCGGCCAGCTCGTCGGCCTGCTCGCGCACCAGCGGGGCGACGAGGAACCCGAGCAGCACGACCAGCGAGAAGAAGGCGAGGTAGCTGATCGCCGTGCCGAGGGCGCGCGGCACGCCCCGGCGGTGGAGACCGGTGACGACGGGGTTCAGCAGGAACACGATGGCGCCGGCGAGCACGAGGGGCGGGAAGACCACGCGGAACTGCCAGCCGATCCAGAAGATGACAGCGAGCGCGGCGCCGACGCCCAGCAGCGACCAGGCGGCGCGCCCGGCCACGGAGAAGCGCTCCCACATCGCGACGCACCGTACCGCCGCCCGGATCAGGGGCGGTGCCGGGAGAGCACCTCCGCCGCGACCTCCTCGACGCACGCCACGGTGTCGCGCAAGGCGCGCTCCCGGCCGAAGCGCTCCACGAGCGACACGACC
>DASUEE010000152.1:0-5178 GCA_036275235.1 Acidimicrobiales bacterium
GCCGACTCGATCTGGGTGTGGGACCACTTCTACCCGCTGTACGGAGACCCGGAGGCCGCCCACTTCGAGTGCTACACGACGCTCGCCGCGCTGGCCGTGGAGACCGACCGGGCCCGGCTCGGCGCGCTCGTGACCTGCAACAGCTACCGGAACCCGAACCTCCTCGCCGACATGGCCCGCACCATCGACCACCTCTCGCACGGCCGGTTCACGCTCGGCATCGGGTCCGGCTGGTTCGCCCGTGACTACGACGAGTACGGCTACGAGTTCGGCACGGCGAGGGGGCGCCTGCGCGACCTCGAGCGCGACCTGCCGATCATCAAGGACCGCCTGTCGAAGCTGACGCCCGGACCGGTCGGCCCGCTCCCGATCATGATCGGCGGTTCGGGGAAGCAGGTGACCCTGCGCCTCGTCGCCGAGCAGGCGACGTCGTGGAACAGCTTCGGGCCGCCCGATCGCTGGGCCGAGCTGAACGGCGTCCTCGACGACTGGTGCGCGCAGGTCGGGCGCGACCCCGCGGAGATCGAGCGCACGGTGGCGATCGATGCCGGCGAGGCCCACCGCGTGCAGGAGTACGCGGCGGCCGGCGCCGACCACGTGATCGTGATGCAGGGCCCGCCCTTCACCATGGACGCCCTGCGGACCGCGCTCGACGCCCGGGGCTGACCTGCGGCCCGGCGCGGTTCGCGACCGCCCGGACCCATCCCCCTACGCTCGAACGGTGCTCGACGACATCACCACCTGGGTGACCGACGTGGTCAACACCCTCGGCTACGTCGGCGTCGCGTTCCTCGTCGCCCTCGAGAACGTGTTCCCGCCGATCCCGTCCGAGGTCGTGCTGCCCCTCGCCGGGTTCGTGGCCGGCCGGGGCGACGCCAACCTCGTCGGCATGATCGTGGCCGCCACGATCGGCTCGCTCGTCGGCGCGTGGGTCCTGTACGGGGTGTCGGCGGCCATCGGACCGGAGCGGCTCCACGCGTTCATCGTCCGCTTCGGGAGGTGGTTCGGCGTGCGGGAGCACCACCTCGACCGGTCCGAGGCGTGGTTCGACCGCCGGGCGGACGCCGCCGTGCTCATCGGTCGGTGCGTCCCCCTCATCCGCTCGGTCGTCTCGATCCCCGCCGGGTTCCGCCGCATGGACCTCGTCCGCTTCACCGTCCTCACGGCCATCGGCAGCGCGATGTGGAACACCGCCCTGATCGTCGCCGGCGCCATCCTCGGAGACCGCTGGGAGGAGGTCGGCGACGTCGTCGGCCTGTTCCAGGCGCTGGTGATCCTCGTCGGCGGCGCCATCGTCGCCTTGCTGCTCTGGAAGCACGTCATCCGGCCGCGCCTCGCCGCCGCCGGCGACCTTCCACCGGAGGACGTCGACGCCTGAGGGGCTACTCCAGGCCGGCGTAGCTGGTGGAGCGGTCGTCGGCGCGGGTGCCACGCACCTCGTCGACCGACTCCCGGAGGGCGGCGAGGTACTCCTCGATCACCCCGGTGTTCGAGTTCGACACCGTGGAGTGCAGCGAGTCCGGCGGGCCCTGCCGGTCGTGGAACCAGCCCCGCCGCTGCAGGGCGTCGCCGACGGCGAACACGTCGACCGGATCGGTCGCCGACGGGTCGGACGCCATGGCGAGCAGGTGGTGGGTCGGCTCACCAAGCACGGTGAGGCCGGCGATCTCGCGGATCCCGGCCCGCATGCGGTCGGCGTTGTCGAGCGTCGTCCGGACCAGCTCCACGTACCCGTCGACGCCGAGGTGCTGCATCACCGCCCACGCCGCCGCCATCGGGAGCCCGGACCGGGTGCCCTGCAGGTTGGGGGACGCGTAGAAGCCGCCGAGCCAGTCGTCGAACACGAAGGTCTGGTACGAGCGCAGCGCCTTCGTGCGGTGGAGGATCACCGACACGCCCTTCGGCGCGTAGCCCAGCTTGTGGATGTCGGCCGAGATGGTGGTCACGCCCTCCACGCGGAAGTCCCACGGGGGCACGTGCCGGCCGAGCCGCTCGGCGAAGGGCAGGACGAAGCCGCCCATGCAGGCGTCGACGTGGCAGCTGGCGCCCACCGCTGACGCCAGCGCGGCGATCTCGGGGATCGGGTCGACCACGCCCTGGGGGTACTGCGGCGCCGAGCCGACGACCAGCACGGTGCGCTCGCCGACGAGGTCGGCCATGGCGTCGACGTCAGCGGTCCAGTCGTCGAGCACCGGGGCCTTGTGCAGCGTGAGGCCGAACAGGTGGGCGGCCTTGTGGAACGCGGCATGCGCGCTCTCGGGCACGACCATCTCCGGCTCGGTGATGCCCCGCTCCGCCCGACCGCGCTCCCGCGCCGCCTTCACGGCGCACAGGATCGACTCCGTGCCGCCGCTGGTGAGGAAACCGGCGACGCCCTCCGGACCGTGCAGCAGGTCGGCGGTCCACCCCACCACGTCGGACTGGATGCGACCCAGCGACGGGAACGCCATCGGGTTCAGCGCGTTCTCGTGGAGGAAGAGCATCGCCGCCCGCTCGGCGGCCTCGTGCACGCTCGGGCCGCCGTCGAACACCAGGCCGAAGGTGCGGCCGTCGCGCCAGCGGACGTCGTCGTCGCGCGTGGCGGCGAGGTCGGCGATCACGTCGTCGACCGGACGGCCGTGCTCCGGCATCTCCCCCCGTGCCATCAGCGTCGTCCTAGAAGCACTGCAGGAGGGGCTCGAGCAGCTCCTCCGGCGGCTCCTGCTCGGCCGAGTCGTCGATGAGGACCCGGGCGAAGAACTCTGCGAGGACGTCCTCGTCGAGGTTCCGTTCGACGCAGTCGCGGACGCCTGCCGGCACCTCGTCGCCGGCCTCGGCGAGCACCAGCTCGGCGAGCGAGACGTCGCAGTCGCCGAAGGCCTCGGCGATCCCCTCGGCCTCCTGCTCCCCGAGCTCGAGGCCGAGCTCGTCGAGGCCCTCCTCGCCGCGCAGGTCCTCCGGCGTGATCCCGTCCTCCTCGAGGCGCTCCGCGCCACCGAGGGCGTCGACGAACTCCACCGACAGGCAGTCGATGTCCTGCTGGTCGAACGGCAGCTCCTCGTCGCTCGCCATCGACTCCGCCATGGCCTCGGCGTACGCGTCGTCGGCTTCGCTCCCGCCGTCGTCCCCGCAGGCGGAGAGGAGGACGGCGCCGGCGGTGAGCAGGGCCCCGGCGAGCAGTCGGGCGGGGTGTCGGCGCATGCAGCGACCCTAACCGGAGGGTCGCGGTGGCATCGCGTGCCCGCCAGGGCAGACTCGACGGATGGACGTCGAGTTCTGGATCGACCCGATCTGACCGTGGTGCTGGGTGACGGCCCGTTGGGTCGTCGACGAGGTGCAGCCGCACCGTGACCTCCGGATCACGTGGCAGCCCATCAGCCTGCTGTTCAAGAACGAGCCCGTCGAGGATCCGGCGCGGCGGGCGCGGTACGCGTTCACACACGGCCTGCTCCGGGTGCTCGAGTCCGTGCGGGCGGCGTCAGGCGAGACCTCGCCGGACGTGCAGGCGCTGTACCTCGAGTACGGACGCCGCATCCACCACGACAAGGCGCTCGACTGGGACGTCGCCGAGGCGCTCGATGCGGCGGGCCTCGACCGCTCGCACGCCGACGCGTTCGACGACGACTCCTGGGACACCGACATCCGCCGGCGCATGGACGTCGGGCTGGCGCTGTGCGGCGACGACATCGGCACGCCGATCATCGCCATGGACGATCGAGAGGGGAACCGCGCCGGCTACTTCGGCCCGGTCATCACCCAGGTGCCCGACACCGCGGCGTCCCTCGACCTGTGGGACGCCCTGCAGAAGATGATCAGCGTGCCCGGCTTCTGGGAGCTGAAGCGCACGCGCACCGAGGGCCCCCAGCCGGGGGACCCGCCTGCTCAGCGCACGGACACCCGCACCGGCACGGCTTCGTAGCCGCGCAGCGTCGTCCGCGGCCGGTGGACGAGGTCGCCGGCGAGCTCGATCGAGCGGAACCGGTCGCGCAGGGCCCGGAACACCTCCTGGCCCTCGGCGCGGGCCAGGTTGGCGCCGAGGCAGTGGTGGATGCCGGAGGCGAACGACATCGGCGGGCCCTCGTCGCGCCCCACGTCGAAGCGCTCGGGGTCGGAGAAGTGCGCGGGGTCGCGGTTGGCGGCGCCGAGCAGGGTGACCACGGTGGTGCCCGCCTCGACCGGCACCCCGACGACATCGGCGGGCTCGAGCGCCCGGCGGGCGTCGAACTGCACCGGCGAGTCCCATCGCAGCATCTCCTCGACGGCGCTGGGGAGCAGGCCCTCGTCGTCCCACAGGCGGGCCATCTGCGCGGGGTGCCGGAGGAGCGCGGCGGCACCGTTGCCGATGAGGTTCGTCGTGGTCTCGAACCCGGCGGCGAAGAGCAGCGTGGCCACCACGATCAGCTCCGCCTCGCTCAGCTGGTCGCCATCCTCCTCGACCCGGATGAGGTCCGAGAGCAGGTCGTCCTGCGGATGGGACCGCCGCTCGGCCACGAGGTCGAGGAAGTACGCGCCGGTCTCCTCCATCGCCGCCTCGCCGTCGCGGAGGTCGTCGATGGTGGCGGTGGGCTCGATGCCGACCGCGCCCCTCGTGATGAGGGAGCGGAACCGGGGCCAGTCCACCTCGGGGACGCCGACCATCGCGCCGATCACCGCCACCGGCAGGCGGAAGCCGACGAGGTCGAGCAGGTCCCCCTCGCCCGCCTCGGCGAGGTCGTCGACGCAGCGGTGGGCGAGGTCGCCGATCGTGCTGCGCATCTGCTCGACGCGGCGCGGCGTGAAGGCGCGCGACACCAGCCGCCGCTGGCGCGTGTGGTCCGGCGGATCGAGGAAGAGCATCGACGGCGGACGGTCGGCGTGGCGCCGCCGCTGCTCGGTGCGGAACTCGTCGACCGCCGGGTCGGCGCTCGGCAGCCCGATGCCGCCGTCGGCCCCGCCGTTGCCGAACCGGTGGTCGCGCAGGAGCTCGCGGCAGTCGTCGTACCGGGTGAGGAACACGGTGCCGGTCCCGCTGCGGTGCACGGGGGCGAGCTCGCGCAGCTGCCGGTAGGCGGGGTACGGGTCCTCGATGCCCTCGGGCGTGAAGAAGAGGCCGGCGAGCACCTCGTCGGCCGCCTGCTGCGTGGCGGCGGTCCCCTCGACTGCGGTCATGCGTCCCCCTCGGAGCGATTGCGGCCGACCGGGCCGACGGTAGCGTCGCCG
>DASUEE010000153.1:0-2737 GCA_036275235.1 Acidimicrobiales bacterium
GCACCTCGGTGCCGTCGTCGGCGATGACCTTGGTGGACGGGCCGAGCGTGAACGTGGCCGTCTTGGCCGTGCTCGCCCGGTCGCCGCCGGTGGACACCGAGCTGGCCATGCCCACCGCCTCGGACGACCCGAGGGAGTCGACGAGCAGCATGCGCGGGTTGTGGCGCAGCAGGCCGTCCTTGGTGGCCTGGCTCCACATGACGCCCGACGAGAGCACGACCCGCAGTGAGGAGATGTCCCAGCGGTCCGGCTCGGCGTCGAGGGCGGCGAGGATCGGCCGGGCGAACGCGTCGCCGACGATGGCGGCGTTGTTGACCTCGCGGGCCTGGACGGTGTCGAGGAACTCGACGGCGTCGAAGCTCCGACCGGTGAGGGTGACCACCGAGCCGCCCACGGTCAGGGCGGTGAACGCGTTGAACGCGCCGGTCCCGTGCATGAGCGGGCAGGCTGGCAGCGTGCGGTGCCCGGGCGTGGCCACCACCTCGCGCAGGCGGTCGAGGTCGGCCTGCTCGGGGAGCTGGCGGCGCTTGGGTGCGCCCTCGTTGAGGACGAGCAGCAGGTCGTCGTTGCGCCACATCACGCCCTTGGGCATGCCGGTGGTGCCGCCGGTGTAGAGCAGGTAGAGCGAGTCGCCCGAGCGGCCCCAGGGCGACGTGGCGCGCGGTGCGCCGGAGGTCGCCGCCGCCTCGTACGGGGTGGCCCACGCCGGGCAGGCGCCGGTGCCGTCGTCGACCCACAGCCACGTGCGCACGCCGGGCACCCGGTCTCGGATGCCCTCGATGCGCTCGGCGAACTGGCCCTCGAACACCACGGCCGAGGTGTCGGCGTTCTCCCACAGGTAGACGAGCTCGTCGTCCACGTACCGGTAGTTGGTGTTCACCGGCGGGACGCCGAGCTTGAACGCGGCGAACACCGCCTCCAGGTACTCCGGTCGGTTCGTCAGGTACTGCGCGACGGTCGTGCCCTCGGCGACGCCGGCGTCGAGCAGCGCGGCGGCCACGCCGTCGGCCCGGGCGTCGAAGTCGGACCAGGAGACGACCCGGTCGCCGTGCAGGAGCGCCGGTTCCCCGGGCAGCACCTCGGCAACCGTCTCCCACGCGTCGGCGAAGTTCCATCCGGCCATGGGCCGACTGTAGGGAAACGGCCTCGCCGCTCCACCACGGCCGACCGTACGGTTCGCTGGTGCGTGGACTCCGTCAGCGGCTGGCATCGGTCGCCATCGACGTCACGCCCCTGCGCGCCTCCCGGGATTTCCGGTTCCTCTACGCCGGAACGGCGATCGGCCAGCTGGGCAGCGCCTTCACGACGGTGGCCGTGCCCTACCAGCTGTACGACCTGACCGGCTCCACCCTGGCCATCGGGCTGTTCGGGGCGGTCACGCCGGTGCCGCTGCTCGTCTTCAACCTCGTCGGAGGTGCCATCGCCGACAAGGTCGAGCGCCGGCGGTGGATCGTCGGCTGCCAGCTGTTCGGCCTGGTCGGCACCCTCGGGCTGGTCGCGAACTCCCTGCTCGACCGACCGAACCTCGTCGCCATCTACGTCTGCGGGACCATCGACATCTGCGCCTTCGCCCTCGGCGCGCCGGCCGAGCGGGCGTCGGTCATCCGGGTCGTCGGCCGGGCGCACGTGGCGTCGGCGATGGCGCTCAAGGCGGTGTCCGGGAGCGTGGCGAGGGTCGCCGGACCGGCGCTCGCCGGCATCGTCCTGGCCGCGGCGGGAACGCCGGCGGCCTACGCGATCGACGCTTCGACCTTCGTGATCGCCGCCGTGGTGATCGCCCGCATGCGGCCCCTCCAGCCCGAGATCGTCGGCGGCCACCCCACCCTCGCCCTGGTGCTCGACGGCCTGCGCCACCTCCGCCGCCAGCCCGTGCTGCTGGGATCGTTCGCGTCGGACATCAACGCGATGGTCCTCGGCCTGCCGGTGGCGCTGTTCCCGGCGGTCGCCGCGGTGCGCTTCCCCGACCAGCCCGAGGTGCTCGGGCTCCTCTACGCCGCGCCCTTCGCCGGCTCGCTGCTCGCCAGCCTCGGCAGCGGCTGGGCCCGCCACGCCACCCGCCACGGCCGGGTCGTCACCCTCAGCATCGTCGCCTGGGGCCTGGCCATGGCCGCGTTCGGCCTGGTCGACGGGGTCGTGCTCTCGCTGGCCACCCTCGCCATCGGCGGCGCCGCCGACATGATCTCGGGGATCTCGCGCCAGGCGCTGCTCCAGCTGGCGAGCCCGCCCGAGCTGGTCGGGCGGATGGAGGGCGTGGGCATGGCGGTGTGGACCGGAGGCCCTCGCCTCGGCGACCTGCGCGCCGGCGCCACCGCCTCGCTCACCTCGGTGCCGTTCGCCATCGTGTCCGGGGGGCTGGGTTGCGCCCTGGTCATGGTCGCCCTCGCGAGGGCGCTGCCCGGCTTCGCCCGCTACGAGGCGCCACGCGACGGTGCCCCGGCCGAAGCCGGGGCACCGATCACGATCTAGGGCGGCCGGGGCCGCCGGCGCTCAGCTCGCCAGGTCGGCGAGGATGCCGGCGTTGGCCGGGTGGCGCAGCTTGCTCATGGCCCGAGCCTCGATCTGGCGGATCCGCTCCCGGGTGAGGTCGAAGTGCCGGCCGACCTCGTCGAGGGTGCGGGGCTCGTGGCCGTCGAGGCCGTAGCGCAGGATCAGGATGCGCTGCTCGCGCTCGTCGAGCCCCTTGAGGCCGGCGAGGACGTCGCCGCGGGTGGCCTCGGTGACGGCGTCGCCCTCGGGG
>DASUEE010000154.1:0-7562 GCA_036275235.1 Acidimicrobiales bacterium
GCCGAGTACCTCGGGCCGGGCGTCGAGCCCGACCGGCACCGGCTCGCCCGCTGGGTGCGCACCATCGGCGTCGCCCCGGAGCAGGTCGTGACGGAGCGGTACCTTCACCGCATGGTCGCGTGCAGCGCCATCCCGGTGGCCGCCGCCGGCGGGCTCGCAGGGCGACCGGGCGTGGCGGTGCCGGGGCGGCCCGGCGTCTTCGTCGCCGGCGACTGGGTCGGTCCCGTGGGCCACCTCGCCGACGCCGTGCTCGCCAGCGCGCGAGCCGCCGGTCTCGCCGCCGCCGCCCACCTCGAACGGCTCCCGGTCGTGCGATGAGCGATCCGGCCACCGACCTCGCGTCGGTCTTCGACGCCGAGCGACCCCGCCTCGTCGCGCTCGCCTACCGCATGCTCGGCACGCCCGACGATGCCGACGACGTCGCGCAGGAGGCGTGGCTGCGGTGGTCCACCGCCGACCGCGCGTCCATCGCCGAACCGGCGGCGTGGCTCACGACCGTGACGACCCGGCTCGCCATCGACCGCCTCCGGTCGGCCCGTCACCGCCGGGAGGTGTACGTCGGTCCGTGGCTGCCGGAGCCGGTGGCCGAGTCGAACCTCGGCGGTGGCGACCCGTACCTGGCCGCGGCCTCCGCCGACTCGCTGACCCTCGCCTTCCTCACGGTGCTCGAGCGGCTGGAGCCGGTGGAGCGGGCCGTGCTGCTCCTGCACGACGTGTTCGGCTACCCGTTCGCCGAGGTCGCCGCCCACGTCGACCGCACCGAGGCGGCGGCCCGCCAGATCGCCAAGCGGGCGCGGGAGCGGGTCCGCTCGTCGCACCCGAGGGTCGACCCGGCGCCGGACCGTGCGACGGCCGAGCGGCTGGCCGAGGCGTTCTTCGGCGCCGTGGTGGTCGGCGACCTCGACGCGCTCACAGCGATGCTCACCGACGACGTCGTCCACCTCTCCGACGGCGGCCCGACCCGCCGGGCCGCCCGCCGCCCGGTCGTCGGCGCCGACCGCGTGGCACGCCTGTTCCTCAACCTCGCCGCCCGGACGCGCCCGGGCACCCGCTTCGACCCGGTGGTCGTGAACGGGCAGCCGGGGCTCTACGCCACGGTCGACGGCGAGCCCGAGGTGCTGTTCGTGCCGTCGTTCCGGGGCGAGCAGGTGTCGAGCATCCTGGCGGTGCTCAACCCCGACAAGCTCGCCCGCTTCCACGCCGCCTGGCTCGCCAGCCACCCGGCGTAGGCACCGATTCGTCAACGAATCGGCGGCATCGATTTCGGCGAGCGGCAACGCCGCCGTCAGGCGTCGCGTCTCGCCGAAACGGACTGCTTGCGCTCCTGCGAGCGCGGACACCGCCAAGGCACGTCGGCCCTCGCCGAAATCGCGGCGACGTGCGATACGGTCCCTCCCGACTTCCCCCCGGTCTCACCACCCAGGGAGGTCACCGTGCGCTCGTCTGCGTGCATCGCCCCGATCGCCGAGCAGCAGCTCGGCCTCGTCGCCCGCCACCAGCTCCTCGACGAGGGGATGTCGGCGTCGACCCTCGACTCCATCCTCGCGTCCGGCCGCCTCGTGCCGATCGAGCGGGCGGTCTACCGGGTGCCGGGTGCGCCCGAGACGCCGTGGACCCGCCTGCTCGCGAAGGTGCTCGCGTGCGGTCCGGGATCGATGATCTCGCACCGGTCGGCGGCCTGGCTGTGGGAGCTGTGCGATGCGCCGGTCCGCCACGAGATCTCCGTCCCCCGCGACCGACGGCTCCGCCGACCCGACCTCGTCGTCCACGAATCGACCGACCTCCAGCTCGCCAACCCCGGCACCGTCCACGGGGTCCCGGTCACCGGCGTCGGCCGGACGATCCTCGACTGCGCCGGCGACCCCGGCGTCGACGTCGAGCTGCTCATCGACGCGGCCCGGCGCGTCCATCGCATCTCCCGGACGCTTCTCCCCCACGTTGCCGTCACGCACGCACGGTCGGGGCGCCGCGGCATCAACCGTCTCCGATCGTTGCTCGAGCTCGACGATCTGCCCCACTCCGACTTCGAGCGACTCGTCTGGCGATGGCTCGACGACCAGGGCGTCACCGGGTGGGTGCGCCATCACCATCTCGTCCTCCCCGGCTACGGCGCGGTCGAGGTCGACGTCGCCTGGCCCGACCTGTGCATCGCGCTGGAGCTCGAGGGCGGCGACCACATCGACCGCAGCGCCGTGCACGACAACGACACCTGGCGGCAGAACCGTCTCGTGCTCGGACGATGGCTGATCGTCCGGTGCACATACCGCCGCTGGCTGCGGGAAGCCGACGCCGTCCTCGACGAGATCACGGGCGCGATCGCCGTCCGCAGCGCCGAGCGTCGCTGACGTTTCTGCGAGCGCCACCACCCCGTCCGGGCGTCGCTGCTCGCCACTCCGTCGTCGCGCCGTTCCGGCGAGCATCGCCGCCACGCCCCGGCGCCGGCGCTCGCAGAAAGCAACGCCGACCGATTCGTTGACGAATCGTTCCCGACGCGCTCGACGGCGGAGGTCGCCCGGGCGCGGCGGAGGCGGCCCATCGGGCCGCCTCCTTTCCGTCCGGTTCCAGCCCGGGCCGCTCGACCCTCGGGGTCAGGCCTGCTGGGAGGCGACCTCGCCCTCGGCGAGCGCGAACATCTCGTACTCCTCCTCGGTGTCGGCCCAGTCCTCGAACTGGATGACGCCGAGCTCGGTGAACTTGCCGCGCAGCCAGCCGTCGTTGCGGTCGAGCAGGCCGAGCTTCTTGCAGTTCGGCACGATCTTGGCGAACAGCATCGACTGGAACATCGCCCGCTCGGGAGCGGCCATCACCAGCGGCAGGACCTCCTTCACGTCGAGGCCCATGCGCGCCCACACCTCCTGCTGGAGGAAGCGGTCGCGCATGCGCACGGCGGCCTCGAACGCGAACTCCTGGCGCTCCTTCATCTCCGGGTCGGAGAGCTCCGCGTAGTACTCCTTCAGCGACAGGACGCCGAAGGCCACGTGGCGCGCCTCGTCGGACATGACGTAGCGGAGGAGCTGCTTGAGGAGCGGCTCGGTGGTGAGCTGGTGGATGAACCCGAAGGCAGCCAGCGCCAGGCCCTCGACCATGATCTGCATGCCGAGGTACGTCATGTCCCAGCGGCTGTCCTCGATGATGTCGTCGAGGAGCAGGCCGAGGTGGGCGTTGAGGGGGTAGTGCCCCGACAGCTTCGTGTCGAGGTACTTGGCGAACACCTCGACGTGGCGGGCCTCGTCCATGACCTGCGTGGCGGCGTAGTACTTGGCGTCGATCCACGGAACGGTCTCGACGATCTTGGCCGTGCACAGCAGCGCGCCCTGCTCGCCGTGCATGAACTGGCTCAGCATCCAGTTCTGCGACTCGATGCCGAGCTGGATCCACTCCTTCTCGGTCCACTTCGCGAAGGGCGTGCCCGAGACGTCCATCTCCGGGCCCAGGCCGCCGGCGCCGGCAGCGTTGGCGACCACGACCGCCTCCTGGTCGACCTCGATCGACCAGTCGAGGTCGGTCTCGCCGTTCCACTGCGAGGTCTTCGCCTTTTCGTAGAGGCGGTTCAGCGCCGGCCGCTCGCCCTTCTCGTAGTTCCAGGTGAACAGCGCATCGGCGTTGTCCTTGACGGCGCGGATGACCTCGCCATCGTCGGTGCCGACGATGGAGAGGATGGCCTCGACGTCGTGGAGGTCCTCGCGACCCACGATGGCGGCGTTCTCGGAGGTGGCGGTGTCAGCGGTGTCGGTCACGGGGGATGGCTCCTCGGGTTCGGGGGGATGGGGTTCGGGTCACGGCGAGAGCGCCGGCAGGAGGTGCGCGCGCACGACGCGCTGGATGGAGGCGTCGTCGTCGGGATCGACGTGCTCGCTCGGGGACAGGGCCAGGGAGAGGACGAGGCGGACGAGCACCTCGGCGACCTCGGCGGCCCGGGCGTCGACCGAGGGGACGGCGTCAGGCGCCACGTGAGGGCGAAGGAACGGGACGGCGAAGCCCACGGCGGCGTCGAGCACCGGGCCGAGGCGGTGGAAGGCGACCTGGGGCAGCAGCAGCCCCGGTTCGTGCGCGAGCACGGAGCGCAGCGCCGGGTGGGTCGTGAGGAAGCGCAGCGAGCGGCCGATCCCGGCGACGAGCAGCCCCTCCGCGTCGTCGTGCCGAGACAGCTCCACGGCGAGGTCGGCGAAGAACTGCCGGATCTCGCGACCGACGACGGCGTCGACGATGGTCTCCTTGCCGCCGGGGAACAGCCGGTAGGCGGTGGCCCGAGAGGTGCCGGCCTCGCGGGCGATATCGTCGATCGTGGTCTTCGACAGTCCCCAGCGGGCGATGCAGGTGAGGGCGGCCTCGACGATGCGGTCCTCGGTCGACGCAGCCGGCGCGCCGGGATCGGTGGTCGCGATGGCCCCCATCGGCTGAGACACTAGGAAGGTTTTCGTCTCACCGTCCAGGCACGACGCCGTGAAGTCGGTCACACACCCAGGCCGGCCAGGATCGTCGTGCGCACGAGCCGGTCGGCCTCGGCGGGATCGGTGAGGTCCCACCGACCGGGGCTGCCCGCGTAGCTCAGGATCAGGCGCGCGACGTGCTCGGCCGCAGCGGGCAGGTCCACCCCCGATCGCAGCTTCCCCGCGAGCCGGGCACCGTCGAGCGCACCCCGGAGGTGCGCGACGACGCTCCGAGCCACGAGCGGCTGGACCATCGCGAGCGGCGGCATGATCGCCTCGGCCTCGTCGAGCAGCAGCCGCTGCAGCACGTCGTGCGCCTGCAGCTCGCGGTGCGCGGCCTGCACCAGGCCGGTGAGGTGGTCCGCCAGTCCTCCCGCCGGCGGGGCCGGGGGGATCTGGCCGAGCACGGTCTCGAAGAACCGGGCGACCTCACGTCGGATGGTGCGCTCGACCAGCTCCTCGCGACCGCCCGGGAAGTGCCGGTACAGGGTCGCCCGGGACGATCCGGCCCGCTGCGCCACCGCCTCGACGGTCAGGCCGGCCAGCCCGAGCTCGGCGACCTCGGCATAGGTCGCGTCGAGCACGCGGTCGGCGAGGCTCATGTCGCCGGTCCCGCCCGGCTCACGCGTCGCAGGATCAGCAGGTACGTCACGGCGGCGAGCGTCGCGAACGTGAACCACTGGAAGGCGTAGCTGCGGTGCGGGCCGGCGTCGAGCTCCGGCGCAGGGACGGCCTCGAGCACGTCCGCCTCGGCGGGGTCGGAGGCCTGCCGCTGCACGACGATCGGCAGGACGTCGGTGCCGAACGCTTCGGCCGCGGCGCTCGGGTTCAGGCAGGCGCTGCCCAGCGGTCGACCATCGTCGTCGCGGCGGACCCCGCAGTCGTCGGCCGCCCACACGGCGACCGTCCCCTCGATCCGCACCCGGCCGTCCGGGGCGGCCGGTGCCTCGACGGCGCCGCCGGAGCTGAAGCGGAAGCCGCGGTTCACGGCCAGCACCGACCCGTCGGCGAGCTCGAAGGGGGCCAGCACCCAAGCGCCGGGCAGGCCGTCGAGGGAGCGGTTGTCGACGAGGAGCACCTCGTCGCCGTAGGTGCCCTCGGCGGTCAGGCGACGGAACCGGAGCTGCTCGGGATCGTCGACGGAGTCGAGCGCCTCCAGGGCCGGCGCCACGGGGAGGTCGGCGCGGGCCTCGACCGTCGCGTTGCGCGCCGCCCGCTGGTCGTGGCGGTCGAGCTGCCACAGGCCCAGCGACGCCAGCGCCACCACCGAGGCGACGGCGAGGACGTGGGAGAGCAGCCAGCGCGGGCGGAGGGCGAAGCGGTACGACACCGGCGGCGAGCCTACGGACGCGTCCGGCGCCCGCAGGACTCGCCCCGCCACCCGTTCAGCGGGTCTGGAAGTGCGCCTCGCAGAACCGGTTGCGGTCCCGGACCTGGGTGCCGAGCACGTCGAGCGCCGGGTACGCGAGGGCCTCTCGGATGAGCAGGGCCTCGGCGGCCGCGGTGCGCTCGATGTCCTCGGCGACCAGCGCCCGGGCCTCTGGCGTCGGCGCTGCGACCAGCCGCTCGGCGTTGCGCCACGCCAGCTCCCGCCAGACGACGAGCACCTGCACGGCGGTCGCGTTGTCGAAGGTCGTGCCCGGCAGCTCCGCCGTGCCCACCGTCGGGTCGAGGTAGGTGGCCGCCTCGGACAGGAGGTACTGGTTGGTCACGGCGAGGAACTCGTTGACCTCGTCGTGGTCGGGCTTGCGGCTCGTCCCGTCTGGCTTCACCAGGCCGATCTCGGCGAGCACGAACGGCAGGTCCCGGTTGACGTGGGCGTTCATGCCGAGGAACAGGTTGCCGAGGCCGGAGACCTCCTGGCGGTCGGCGGCCCGGAAGGCGATGCGCCACGCCGGCGACACCTGCTCGACCCGGCCGGCCCGCCAGTCGTCGTACTGGTCGAAGTAGTACTCGGCGAACAGGGCGTCCTGGTGGTTGATGAAGGCCGGGTCCTCGAAGAACCCCGGCTGGGTCGCGGCCCGCAGGTACTCCTCGGTCGTCCGCAGGTAGGTGAAGGCGAACATCGAGTTGTGGTCGCAGCGCAGGGCGTTGTACCGCTTCGTCATCTGCGAGATCACCCGGTCGACGCAGCTGAACTGACCGTTCTTGCACTCGTCGGCCGACGACAGCTGGTAGTCGCCCACCGGCGCCGACGGCAGCAGCGTCGGCCAGTTCAGGAAGAACGGATCCTCGTAGTCCGACGTCCCGGCTCCGGCCGGCGCCGACGTGGCCAGCGCCGTGGCGCCCAGCGCGACGACGAATGCGATCGTGATCAGCTTGCGCACCGCTTCTCCCCTCCGTGCCCTCTCCGCCACCAACCGTCACATGTCCTGACCGTTGATGGCCATGGCCCGGAGGGGTGGTTTCCGGACCACCCGCTCGGGTGGCGCCCCTCGCGCCGGGGTCCGGGCGGACCCGCCTGCAAGACTCCCCGCCCGTGCGCACCGCCGGCCGCCTGGCTCGGACCCCACCGAGCCCGCACACCCTGAAGCTGCTGGTCGCGCCCGTGATCCTGCTGGTGATCTGCTCGAACGTGGCCAACGTGCTGTGGCCCACGCTGCAGGACGAGCACCCGCTGCTGCTCATCGCCCTGAGCAGCATCAACCGCTACCTGATCCTCGTCTCCGAGGACCTCGACGCGCTCAGCTACTACGGCGTCGGCACGCTCCGGCTGCTGGTCTCGGACCCCCTGTTCTTCCTCCTCGGCTACTGGTACGGCGACCGCGCCGTGGCGTGGATGGACCAGAAGGCGCCCACCTACGCCCCGATGCTGCGGCGGTTCCAGGACGTGTTCGGCAAGGCGGCCTGGCCGCTGGTGGCGATCATGCCGAACAACTTCATCTGCCTCTTCGCCGGGGCCGCGGGCATGCGCATCAGCCTGTTCGTCGCCCTGAACCTGACCGGGACGCTCGTCCGCCTCTACCTCATCCGCCGCCTCGGCGAGGCCTTCGCCTCACCGATCGACTCCTTCCAGGACGTCGTCGCCGAGTACCGCTGGTGGTTCGTGGCCGCCTCCGCCGTCCTGGTCGCCGTCAGCCTGCGGGGCGAGACGAAGAAGGGTGGCGAGATCGACGTCCTCGTGCACGTCGA
>DASUEE010000155.1:0-2163 GCA_036275235.1 Acidimicrobiales bacterium
GCGTCCGCGGCGCGAGCGCGGAGCGGGGCGGTGCGGGTGCTGGGCATGGCGGTCTCCTCAACGTCGAAGGGGTCGGGCGGGCGCGAAGGTCCGCGCCTTGGCGAGCAGGGGGACGGCGAGCGCGAGCAGCGCGTAGGGGGCCAGCCAGCCGCCGTCGATGCCCCAGCCGGCCGTCTGGACGGCGGTGGCGAAGGGCTCCTCGGACGGCTCCGGGGCGTCGCCGCCGGCCTCGGGCGCCTCGGGCAGGGCGAAGTCGTCGCCGACGGCCGGCGTCGGCGTGGCGCCACCGAGGTCGACGCTGCCGAGGTCGCCGGTGGACGAGCCGCCGAGGTCGACGGACCCGCCGGCGTCCAGCTCGGCACCGCCGGTGTCACCGCCGTCGAATGCCTGGTCGTTGGCGGCGTTCAGCGACACGGCGATGTTGCCGAGCGTGATCCGCACGTCGGTGCCGGAGGCCAGGATCCGGTACCGGATCTCGAGGCACCCGAAGCGCCGCTCGACGGCGGTGCCGTCCGCGGCCACCTCGACCACCGGTGCCGGGTTGGGCGTGATGGTGACCTGCCCGAGGTCGGCGGGCCCGAGCCGGCCGGCCGGCAGGCCGGTGAGCGCACCCAGCGCGTCGGCGAGCGGGTTGCTGATCTGCTGGCCGGGGATCGTGATGGTCTCGGTGCCGAGGGCGATGCGCTCGCCGGCGAGCTCGGCGCCGGCGATGTCGCACCCGAGCCTCTCCTCCAGCGTCTCGGCGCTGCCGGCGGTGGCTCCGGCGTAGCGGGCCTCGACCCCGGCGATCCGGAGCTGGCCGGCGAGGTCGAGCCCCCCGACGCTGGCGCTGGCCGCGGCGGTGGCCCGTCCCTCGACGATGGCCCCGCGAGCGGTGGCGCCCATGGCGGCGGCGGAGACCGCGGCGATCGGCTGGCCGCCGCTGGGGGCGACCCCGGCGACGCTCGCGTCGGACTGCGAGCTCAGGGTGGCGAGGTCCTCGGGGTCGCCGTCGGCGACGGTTCGGGCGCTGGCCGCCCCGACCCGGAACCCGAAGAAGTCCTGGGCGCCGCCGCCGCACTCGGCCTCGCGTGGGTCGGCTGGCAGGTTCGACGTGCAGCCGAGCGGCGGGACCGCGGGGACCGGAAGCGACGTGGCCAGCTCGGCCAGCGGCTCGACGGGGAGGAGCCCAGGATCGATGGGCAGCGGATCGAGGCCGATGAGCGTGGGCAGGCCGATGACCAGTCCGGGCGCGAGCCGGACGCCGATGCCAAGGACGCCTGACGTGCCCCCGAGGAGGCCGACGTCCTGGAGCAGCGGAACGAACAGCGGCGACGCCGTCGACTGGATCCGCGGTTGGGAGTTCACGCCGACCTGGGCGTAGGAGAGCCCGGCGAGCACGTCGAGGGGCAGGGCCGCCGGGGCCGACACCTCGATCAACATCCCGGTGGCGGCCGCGTCGATGCTGAAGCTGTCGGGGGCGCTCGCGACCTGGGCGCCGGCGGGCACGGGGGCCACGGCGCCGAGGGTGACCAGCGCGGCGATGCCCAGGCGGTGGCGCAGGCGGGGTCGGGTCATGCGAGGACCTCCGGTCGCAGGTCGATGTCCGCCGGCTGCTCGACGATGACCGGCTCCGCCGCGCCGTCGACGGGTGCGTCGGGGGCCGGCGGACCGTCGCGCCGGTCGCGCCAACGGGTGACGGCCAGGTCGAAGCGACCGAAGGCGTGGGACGGCGCCGGCCCCTCGCGGTGGCGGGTGCCGCCGGTGAACAGCGAGGCGAGGCCGCCGGGGCGGAGGGCGAGCAGGGCGAGCACCATCAGGCCGGCGATCAGGTCGGGCACGGCGGACGCCGCGGTGGACGACTGGCCCTGGATGAGCTGGGGCACGACGCCGAACATGACGCCCGCCACCAGCGGACCGGCGAGCGACTGCACCCCGCCGACCACGGCGTAGACGAGCAGGGCGATGGAGAGGATCAGCGAGAAGTCGAAGGGTTGGAACCCGGTGAGCAGCACGCCGTAGAGGCCGCCGCCGAAGGCCGCGACGAAGGAGGCGAACAGGAAGGCCCACATCCGCGTGCGGGACGGGTCGGCGCCGAAGTGGGCGACCGTGGTCGGCGCGTCGCGTGCCGAGATCAGCAACGGGCCGAACGTGGACCGGCGGATGTTCCACACCGCCACGTAC
>DASUEE010000156.1:0-10950 GCA_036275235.1 Acidimicrobiales bacterium
GGCGGGCGACCACGCGGTCGACGAGGTGGCGCACCGGTGCGAGGTCGTCGGGGAGCCGCCACCGGTAGACGGGGACGGTGAGGACCGACCTGGCGATCCCCTCGATCTCGGTGGTGGACGGGTGGTCCTCGGGGTCGAACAGCTGGACGGCGACCGAGGCCGAGTCGAGCCCCGGCTGGTCGCGCAGCCACGCGACCACCTCGTCCATCGACTCGCCCGGGGCCCGCCACGTCACGTCGAGGCCGCGCTGGCGGCACGCCGACTGCGCCTTCGCCCCCCGGGCGACCACCCGGCCTCGACCGAGGGCGTCCACGAGGGCGTCGCTGACGCCCCAGCCGTCGGCGGCCTCGAACCACAGGCGCATGCCGAAACCGGTGGTCGCGACGACCCACGCGGGCGGGTCGGAGATGACCGCCTCGGTCCGTGCGCGCAGATCGTCGTCCGCGGACAGGTCGACGGTGTGCACGGTGGGCGCGAGCACCACGTCGGCGCCCCGCCGACGGAGCAGCTCGGCCTGCTCGTCCGCCTTGCGCTCGGCGGTGACCGCGACGGCCCGGCCGGCCAGGGGGAGGTCGGGATCGCCGGCGGTCACCTGCCGATTCTGACCCGTTCTGGGGTACCGATACCCGCGGATGCGAGGGGATCTGCATCCCAGAACGGGGTCAGTCGAGCTGGGCCAAGAAGACCTCGAGGCCCTCCATCCCGAGCTCGCCGGCCGAGCGGGCGACGACGTTGCCGTCGGCGTCGAGCAGGACGAGGAACGGGTACGACGAGAGCCCGTAGGCGGCGGCTGCCGGCTGGTCGGCGTCGTCGAGGAGCACCTCGCCCTCCCAACCCTCGTCTTCGATCCACTCGCCGGGCGGGAAGTTCGGGCGGGACTCGTCGGTCCCGGTGAGCACGGCCACGGCGCGCAGGTCGTCGAGCTCGCCGGCGTCGGCGAGGTCGACCAGCCGAGGGAGCTCGGCCTGGCAGTGCGGGCACCAGTGCGCCAGGAAGGCGAGCAGGGTGGGCCGCCCGGCGGGCTCGACGTTCGTCGGGGTGCCGTCCACCGAGACGCCCTCGAGCTCCGGCGCCGGCGTGCCGACGGCGGGGTCCTGGCCGTCGCCGAGCGGCGGGAGGGCCTCGCCGCGCACGGTGACCTCGGCGGTGGACAGCGCCGTGCCGCCGTCGTCGGAGTCGTCGCCCCCACCCGACAGCAGGGCGATGCCGACGGCGATCAGGCCGACCACCACGAGCGCGACGATGGGCAGCACCTTCGTGCGTGGCGAGGGCTCCGGCGTGCGGTGCTTCGCGGCCGCTCGTGCTCGGGCGGCCCGGGGGGTGGGGGTGCTCATGCGGGTTCCTCTTCCAGGACAGGGGCGTCGAGGTCGTCGGGGCGAGCGTAGGGATCGCCGCTGGCGTCGGACCGGTCGGCCAGCAGGGCGACGCCGACGAGCCCGAACGCGACCGTCGCCAGCCGGGGGATGGTGAAGAACCCGAGGCCTTCGACCCAGCGCAGCGTGCACGGCACCACCGGGTCGCACGCCCCGCTCTCGAGGCTGGGCCAGGTCTCGATCGTGACGTGCCACGCGTTCACGAGGAGCCCGGCGCCGACGAGGAGCAGCCCGGCCAGTCGCAGGTCGCGGCTTCCGCCGGGCGTGAACGCCCGGACCCCGAGCACCACGACGAGCGGGTACATGGCGATGCGCTGGTACCAGCACAGCTGGCAGGGGGTGAAGTCGGCCGCCTCGGAGAACCAGAGGCTGCCGGCGGTGGCGACGACGGCCACCAGCCACGCGCTCAGGCGGCCGTGCTGCGCGACGAGGTCGCGGATCGCCGCCCGTGCCCCCGCGCTGGTGGCGCCGGCGACCACCGCCAGCGCCACGCCGGCGACGGCCAGCACGGCCATCACGCCGAAGGTGTCGGCGACCTGTGCGCCGTCCATCACGCTCCTCGGGGCATCTCGGGGGGTGCTGCGACCTTGCCACCTGCGGAGGTGGAGGACCAGGGACCTCGGGCCCGATCGAGGTCCTCAGGCGCCGGGGTCCTCCACGACGACCTCGTACGTGCGCGACCAGCTGGCGAGGTGCGGGTTGGCGCACCCGTCGGCCAGGTGGGTGGCGGTGTGCCCTCCCACCTGCACCTGGTACGTCCCCGGCGAGGTGAAGGTCACCGTGCGCTGCACCCGCACGCGCTCGGTGCTCGGGGGCGGCGGGTCGTGGGGGCCGAAGCGGGCGCAGGAGTGGTTCACGGCCTCGCAGGTGGAGACGTTCGGGACGCCGGGGTCGTCGACGGTCCAGGTGGCGCAGGCGCCGATGGCGTCGGGGCCCGCCCGCTCGACGTGGTCGACGGCGAAGGTGACCGCTTCGCCGACCACGGCCCGGAGCGGCACGGAGACCTCCTCGACCTCGACCTCGTAGGGACCGGGGGCGGGGTCCCAGACCAGCGGGCCGCACGCAGGATCGGTGCTGTTCCGGCAGGTGGTGGTGGTCGGCGCGGCCGGCGGTGGTGCCGGCGCGGTGGTGGGCGGCGGCGTGGGGAGCGCCGGCGCGGGGGTCGGCGCGGGTCCAGGGGCGGCGGTGGTCGTGGTGGAACCCGGCTCGCGCTCGGTCACGTCGCCGAGGACGTCGAGGTCGGCCGTGGTGGTGGTCGTGCGCCGGGCCCGGGCCTCGGTGGTGGTCGGGGTGGGCCGGTCGGCCTCGACCCCGGTGGCCCGCTGGTCGTCGCCGCCGTCGAGGAACCCGATGGCGGCCACCGTGAGCAGCGCCACCGCGGCGACGATGCAGACCGCCCCGGCCACCGCGGTGCCCTGTCGCCATCCGCCGAGTCGCACGGCGGCAGTCTACGAGCGCCCGGCGCGGTCAGGTCCGGATGCCGGGGGGCGGGGAGCCGGTGGCGGCCTCCCACCCGGCGGCCGCGAGGCGCTCGCCGAGCAGCCGCGTGATGCTGGCGCCGAGCCCGGCGGCGACCGCCCACTGCAGCGCGGTCGGCCAGGCGACCCGCCGGTCGGCCGGGTTGTACGGCGGCCCGGTGCCGTCGTCGCGGGTGGGCCACACCGCCTGGAGGAGCTGCCGCGTGGCCACGGCACCGGCCACGCCCGTGAGCGTGGACAGGGCCTTCCAGGCGGCACGGCGGCGCTTCGTCTCCTCGGACCTGCTCGACATGCGGGCCCCTTACCCGCCACGTGCGGGCACCAGCCCGCGCCGAGATCGTCCCGTTCTGCACCTTTACGGCTACGCAGCGTGCTGTTACGGTTCTGCTGCCGAGTCCGGCTGGTTACGAGGTGGATCCATGGCACGACGCGACGAGGGTCTGGCGCCGAGCGCGCTGGCACCGATGCAGGGTGTCGCGCCCGTCGCCATCATCGACTTCCTCGCCAACGCCGAGGCCGTGGTGGACCGCCTCGGACACCACACCGGGGTCGACGACTGGGTGCTCACCCGCCACCTCGGTGACGAGTGGGTGGTGCTCGCCGGGCACGGCGGCCACGGCTACCGCCCCGGCGACGTGCTCGAACGACCCGTCGGCGTGGCCCAGCACCTGGGGGCGATGGCCGCCAGCTGGACCGGCGACGTCGTGGTCGACCTCACCTCCGACGCCGTCGGGCGCGAGGAGCGCGCCGGGGACGTCCCGCCCCTGCCCGGCGTCGTGCCGTTCCCGCTGTGGGCCGGCGAGGGGCTGTTCGGCGCGGTGTGCGCGCTGCCCGCGTCGGCCGAGCAGGAGGCATCCCTGCGGGACGCGGCCGAGATGGTGCGCCTGACCGTGGAGCTCCTCACCTCCGTGCTGGACCTGGACCTCGACCGCAGCCGGCTCCAGCGCCAGCTCGACGCCGCCGAGAGCGCCGCCCTGTCCGACGCCCTCACCGGGCTCGGCAACCGCCGGGCCTTCGACCGCGCCATCGAGCGGGAGGAAGCCCGCTGCGCCCGCTTCGGCCACCTCGCCGGCGTCGTCGTCCTCGACCTCGACGGCCTGAAGACCACGAACGACACGTGGGGCCACGAGGCCGGCGACGACCTCATCCGACGTGCGGGGGAGTCGATCCGTCGCACCCTGCGCACGGCCGACCAGGCGTTCCGCACCGGCGGTGACGAGTTCGCCCTCCTGCTCCCCGAGATCGGTGCGGACGGCCTCGAGACCCTGTGCGGTCGGCTCTGCGAGGCACTCGCCGAGGAGGGCGTCTCGGCGTCGATCGGTTCGGCGCTGCGCCGCCCGGCCGGCAACCTCCACGCCGTCGCCCGCGAAGCCGACGCGCAGATGTACGAGCGCAAGCGGGAGCGGACCGGCCGGACCTGAGGGCCGTCACACAACTGTCATAGAGCGGGCCACGGGCGGGTATGCCTCCGCCGTGCATCGACGACGCTTCCTCGCGCTCGCCGGGCTCGTCGGCTCCGGCGCGGCCGGCGGCGCGGCCGCCCTCGCCACGCAGGCCGTCGCCGGCGTCCCGGTCGCCGAGCCGCCCCGCGCCCCGTCGCCGCGGGAGCAGGTCGGGGAGCAGCCAGACCTGCCGAACCGGGGCTCGCACCGGGTGATCTGGTCCGTCGACACCGAGCAGCCCCTCGCCGCGCTCACCTTCGACGACGGCCCCGACCCCGAGTTCACGCCGGCGATCCTCGACGTCCTCGCCCGCTACGAGGTGCCCGCCACCTTCTTCATGATGGGCTGGAACGCGTCCACCCACGACGCCCTCGCCCGCGAGGTCGTCGCCGCCGGGCACGAGATCGGGAACCACACGTACGACCACCAGAACCTCGCGTTCGCCACCGGCGAGGAGACCTTCGAGCAGCTGCGGCGGGGCGCCGACGTCATCGAGGAGGTCACCGGCGTGCGCACCCGGTGGTTCCGCCCGCCCCGTGGCCAGCTCTCGGGCTTCAGCATCCGCCACGCCACCATGCTCGGGCACGACACGGCGATCTGGTCGGTGACGCGCGGCATCCCCGGGCGGGGGACCGTGGCCGACGTGCGCGACCACCTCGTGCAGCACATCGGGCCGGGGGACATCGTCGACCTCCACGACGGCCTCGGTCGGGGCACGTTCAACCCGCGCCGGCAGTTCACCGAGGACCTGCGGGTCCGCCGGCAGGTCGAGGTGGAGGCGCTGCCCGGGGCCATCGAGCAGCTGCTCGGCGCCGGCATGCGCTTCGCCACCCTCTCCGACCTCGTCGCCACCGAGCGTCCCGCCCCCGGAGTGGCATGACGACCACCGTCGCCCGGGGCGAGGCGCCCGCCATGCCGGCCGGCGGGCGCCGCGTCGTCGCGCTCGACGCCGTGCGCGGCCTGGCCATCGTCGTGCTGCTGACCGCGATGCACCCCGGCCCGCGGGGTGCGTTCCCGTACCACTACCGGCACCCGGAGTGGCACGGGCTCAGCTTCATCGACCTGTTCTTCCCGGTGTTCCTCTTCGCCGTCGGCGCGTCGATCCCGTTCTCGTCGCGCGGGGAGCGGGCGGGGGCGGTCGCGGTCCGCGCGGCCAAGCTGTTCGCCGTCGGCGTGGCACTCGGCGCGATCACGGATCGGGAGCTGAAGCTCGCCGGGGTCCTCCAGCACATCGCCATCGCCTACCTGCTCGCCTGGCTCGTCCTGCGCCTGCCGCGCGCGGCGCAGGCGGCCGTGTTCGTGGGGGCGCTGCTCGCAGCGTGGGCGGCGTTCGTCGCCTTCGCCGACGGGCCCGATCCCTGGGCGATGACCGGCGGGGTCGCCCACGAGGTCAACGGCTGGTTCTTCGGCGCGTTCCGCACGGAAGGCGTCCCGCAGTCGGTGCTCAGCGCCCTGAACGTGCTCGTCGGCGCGTGGTGCGGGCAGCTGGTGCGCGAGGTCCCCGAGCCGCGAGCGGTGGTCCGCCGCGCCGGCGCAGGCGCGGCCGCCCTGGTGCTCGCCGGCGTGGTGCTGTCGGTGTGGATCCCCCTGAACAAGCACCTCTGGACGCCGTCCTACGTCCTGGTGGGCTCCGGCGCCTCCGTCGCCTTCTTCGCCGCCTTCGCCTGGCTCTCCGAGGTCCGTGGCCGGCGGTCGTGGACGCAGCCGCTCGTGGAGCTCGGGTCGAACGCCATCGGCGTCTACATCGTGGTGATCCTCGCCCTCGGGTTCGTCCCCGAGCTGCGCGGCCCGCTCGACCGTGCCCTCGCCGACGTGCCCCCGGCGGTGGTCACGTGGGGGTGGGCGGTCGCGTGGCTGCTGCTCGGCTGGCTGGTGTGCCGGGCCCTCTACCGCCGCCGGCTGTTCCTGAAGCTCTGAGCACCGGCGTAGCGTCGGCCGGCGTGCCCGCCGCCCCGCCGCTCGTCGTCGTCGCCGTCGCCAGCGAGGCGGCGCACCTGTCCGACGTCGACGTCGTGCTGACGGGCATCGGCAAGGTCGCCGCGGCGGCGACGGTGGCCCGTGCGATCGCCGAGCGCCGGCCGCCGTTCGTCCTGAACGTCGGCACCGCCGGCGCGCTGCACGACCACCTCGAGGGTCCGCACGTGGTGGGACGGGTGCTCGAGCACGACGTCGACCACGCCTTCCTCGGCGGGCTGATCGGCGAGGAGCTGGTCGGCGAGGTCGTGCTCGACGCCGACGAGCCCACGGTGCTCGCCACCGGCGACGCGTTCGTCTCCCACCCCGAGCTGCGCGCCGACCTGGCGCGGCGGGCCGACCTCGTCGACATGGAGGGCTTCGCCGTCGCCCGGGCCTGCCAGATGGCCGGGGTGCCGTGCCGGATGGTGAAGGTGGTGTCGGACACGGCGTCCGAGGATGCCGCCGCGTCGTGGAAGGCGGAGGCCGACCGGACCGCGCGCCTCATCGCGGCGGCTGCCGCCGAGCAGCTCAGCTGGGTGCCGCCCCGCCCATGAACTGCTGCAGGTCGAAGTAGTCGCGCCACGCGGTGATGCGGCCGTCGGCCAGCTCGAACACGCCGGCCACCGGCAGCTCGACGTCGCGCCCGTCGAAGGTCATCCGGTCGATCCGCTCGGTGAAGACCACCGCACCGGCCGACGCCACGTTCCGCACCTCGAACTCGATGGTGGGCGAGCCGGGCA
Organism: Acidimicrobiales bacterium; assembly: GCA_036275235.1. Lineage (GTDB taxonomy): Bacteria > Actinomycetota > Acidimicrobiia > Acidimicrobiales > Salinilacustritrichaceae > Salinilacustrithrix. Next base: position 6,990 of record DASUEE010000156.1, read on the forward strand.
CGAACGTCTCGAGCACGGCCCGGATCTCCGACGCGCCCCGGGCCGGGGCGAAGGGGATGTTGTGGTACACGGCGTCGTCGGCGAAGAACGTGAGGAGCTCGTCGACGTCGCGCCGGGCGAATGCCTCGCAGAAGGCCAGCACGGTCGACTCGTTCGCGGGGTCGGGTTCCATGGCCGGAGCGTAGGGGCAGCGCTGCCCGCCGCTCCCGGGCGCTCACTACGGTGCGGGGACGATGAGCGGCTACAGCCGTCGCCAGTTCCTCGCGGCCGGTGGTGGAGCGGTCGGGGCCGTCGCCTCGGGCATCGCGCTGGGCGGGCACGTCTGGCCGCTCCTCACCAAGGAGGACCTCGTGCCGGGGGCTGCGCCCGAGCTGGTGCTCGAGCCCGAGGCGTGGGAGTCGGCACCCGACCGGGTGCGCTTCGCCGCCATCGGCGACAACGGCAGCGGCGGCCGCCAGGCGATGGCGGTCGCCCGCCAGATGGCGGCGACCTACGGCGTCGCCCCGTTCTCCTTCGTGAGCCTGCTCGGGGACATCTGCTACTACGGCAGCTTCGAGGACCGCTACCACGACGTGTTCCAGCGCCCGATGCAGCCGCTCCTCGACGCCGGCGTGTCCTTCGAGCTCGCCATCGGCAACCACGACGACGACCTGCGGCACACGGACCAGGGGACCCAGGAGATCGAGGCCGAGCTCCGCCTGCTCGACACCCCCAACGCCTACTACCGGACGAGCCACGGACCGGTCGACCTCTTCTACGTCGACTCGAGCGTCCCCGGCGTGTTCGGGCCGGACTCCAAGACCCAGTGGGAGTGGCTGGACGACGAGCTGGCCGCGTCGGTGAACCAGTGGAAGGTGGTGCTGCTCCACCACCCGCTCTACTCCTCGGGGCGGCACGGGTCCACGTACGGGGCGCGCGAGGTGCTCGAACCCATCATCCGCCGCCACCACGTCGACCTCGTGCTCGCCGGCCACGACCACCACTACGAGCGGACCCACCCCCAGCACGGCACCACCCACGTGGTGAGCGGGGGCGGCTGCAAGACCACCAGCGTCGGGTACAGCGACTTCACCGCCGCGGCCGCGTCGATCCTGCAGTTCCTGCTCGTCGACGTGGTCGACGACCGCCTCCACGGGCGGTGCATCGCCGTCGACGGTGCCGTCGTCGACCGCTTCGAGCTGCGGGCGCGGGAGGGGCGGTGAGCGAGCGCTTCGACCGCATCGCGCCGCCGGTGTACGCCGTGGTCGACTTCGTCGCGATCGTGGCGCCGGCGCTCGCGTTCAAGGCCGCCTCGGACCGCGGTGGGCTCGGCGACGCCGACGGGCTGGACCTGGTGGTGGCCAGCGCCGTCCTCGGCAGCATCCATGCGGTCATCGCGGGCACGCGGCTGCGCGACGAGGAGATGGTCGCGGTCCGGCGCGCCGACATGTGGATCTCGGCCATCGACGCGCTGGTCGTCCTCGGCCTCGCCGCGACCCTGCTGCCGGCCTCGGTCCTCTGGGGCTTCCCCGACGAGCACGCGTCGATCGCCGACCGGGGCTACCCCGTGGTGCTGCTCTGGGCCGGCCTCCAGCTGGTGGCGGTCGCGCTCGCCGAGGTCACCAGTCGGTTCGTCTTCTGGTGGCTCGAGCCGCACCGCCGGCTCCTCCACCGTCACCCCGGCCCACCCACCGGCGACGAGATCATCTGACCGCGCCGCCGCTTCGTGCCGGTGCAGCCGGTGTGCCATCGTCGACGCGCGGCCAACGGGGGTCGTCGATGCCGAGGGGGCGGGATGGATCTGGAGTTCTCCGAGGACGAGGCCGCGCTGGCCGATGCGGCGCGCGACGTGCTCGACGGCATCGCGCCGACCTCGGTCGTCCGTGCCGTCTACGAGGGCACGGGCGACGACGCCGAGGTGTGGCGCCAGATGGTCGAGCTCGACTGGCCGGGCCTCGCCATCGCCGAGGAGCACGGTGGCGTCGGCATGGGGTTCCTCGAGCTGGCCATCGTCGTGCAGCAGCTGGGGCGCACGCTCGCACCGGGGCCGTTCCTCGCCACCGCCACCCAGTTCGCGCCGGCCGTCCAGGAGCTCGGTTCGGGCGAGCTGCAGCACCGCACGCTCGAGCAGGTCGCGTCGGGTTCGCTCACCGGGTCGCTGGCGCTGGCCGAGCGCGGCAGCTGGCGGTCGACCGCCGTCCGGGCGCGGGCGTCCCGCGACGAGGGCGGCTGGCGCCTCAGCGGCACGAAGGAGGCCGTGCTGCACGGCGCCACCGTCGACGAGCTGGTGGTGATCGCCCGCGGCGACGACGGCCTCGGCGCGTTCCTCGTCCGACCTGCAGATGTCGGCGTCACCCCCCGCACGATGCTGGACCCGACGCTCCCCCTCGCCGACATCGCCCTCGACGGCTGCGCCGTCCCCGACGAGCGCGTGCTCGCCGTCCCCGGCCCGGACGCCGAGGCTGCGCTGGTGCGGGCGGTCGAGCAGGCCACCGTCGCGCTCGCCCTCGCCACCACCGCCACGTGCCGTCGCATCTTCGACGACACGCTGCAGTACGCGAAGGAGCGCGAGCAGTACGGCCGCCCCATCGGCTCGTTCCAGGCGCTGAAGCACCGGCTCGCTGACATGTACCTCGCGGTCGAGCGAGCGGCGTCGGTGTGCTGGTACGCCGCGCTCACCATCGCCGAGGACGACCCCCGGCGCGCCGAGGCGGCGTCGATCGCCAAGGCCGCCGCCGGCGAGTGCCAGCACCTGCTGGTGGGCGAGGGGCTCCAGCTGCACGGCGGCATCGGCATGATGTGGGAGCACGACCTGCACTTCTTCCTCAAGCGGGCGAAGGCGGGCGATGCCCTGTTCGGAGGCGCGGCCGAGCACCGCGCCCGGCTCGCCGAGCGACTCGGCCTGGTCGCACAGGAGGTGCCAGCGTGAAGCTGACGTTCGAGCCCGAGGTCGAGGCGTTCCGGACGGAGTTCCTCGAGTGGTTCGCGGCCAACCGGCCCACCGAGGAGGAGATGGAGGCCGACCCGATGGTCTCCTCCGCGCACCTGCCCGGGTGGGCGGCGCGGTGGACCCGCCGCATGTTCGACGACGGCTGGCTGGTACCCGGCTGGCCGCCGGAGCTGGGCGGCCGCGACGCCGGCCCCATCGAGACCCTCGTCTACCTCGAGGAGCTGAACAAGGCGGGGGTGCCCCGCACCACGAACCCGCAGGGCCTCGGCATCATCGCCCCCTCGCTGCTCGACTACGGCACGCCGGAGCAGATCGAGCAGTACGCGCTGCCGATCCTCCGCGGTGAGCGCACCGCCTGCCTCGGCATGAGCGAGCCCGGCGCCGGCAGCGACCTCGCGTCGCTGAGCACGAAGGCGGTGCTCGACGGCGACCACTTCGTGGTCAACGGCCAGAAGGTGTGGACCTCCGGCGCCAACTACGCCGACTTCTGCTACCTGTTCTGCCGCACCGACCCCGACGTCCCGAAGCACAAGGGCATCAGCATCCTGCTCGTCGAGATCGACACGCCGGGCCTCACCGTCCGACCGCTGCCCGAGATCATCACGCCGGAGCACCCCGACCTCAACGAGGTCTTCCTCGACGACGTCCTGGTGCCGAAGGCGAACCTCGTCGGCGAGCTGAACAACGGCTGGGCGATGGCCAACGGGTCCCTCGCCCACGAGCGCGGCATGGTCTGGCTCGGCGGCGTGCTCGGCCTCGAGGAGGCCACCACCCGCCTCCTGGCCGAAGCGCCCCAGGTGCTCGCGGAGCTCCCGCCCATGGCGGCCGCCGTCTCCGCCGACGGGATCGTCGAGTCCTACATCGACAGCGTCGCCGCCCGCTGCCTCGGCTACCGGGGCTTCGCCAAGCTGGTGAAGGGCGGGTCCGCGCCCGAGCAGGCCCTGATGAAGGCGTTCAGCAGCGAATCCGGCCAGCGCCTGGCGCTCCGGGCGTCCGAGCTGCTCGGCCACCGGGCGCTCGACGCGCGGGGCG
>DASUEE010000157.1:0-3846 GCA_036275235.1 Acidimicrobiales bacterium
CGGGCGATCCCGGCCAGGTAGAGCAGGGGGAGGAAGTGGTCGGGCGTCGGTACGGCCAGGTCGTGGTCGGGGTGCTCGATCAGGCGGAGCACGTCACCGGGCTCGGTGCGGAGCACGTCCCACGCGGCCTCGTCGTACCGCCGGGTCCAGTCGACCCCCTCGGTCGGCGAGCTCCAGTCGATGCGCCGCAGGTTGTGGACCACGTTGCCGCTGGCCAGCACGAGCACGCCCTCGTCGAGCAGCGGGGCGAGCCGGGACCCGATGTCGAGGTGGTGCTCGATCGGTTCCAGCGCGTTGAGCGACAGCTGCACCACGGGCACGTCGGCGCCGGGGAAGACGTGGGCGAGCACGGACCAGGCCCCGTGGTCGATGCCCCAGCTGTCGTGGTCGAGGCCCACCCAGCGGGGCCGGACCGTCTCGGCGACGAGCTCGGCGACGTCGGGCGCGCCCGGCGCCGGGTAGTCGAAGGCGAACAGCTCGTCGGGGAAGCCGTAGAAGTCGTGGATGGTGCGCGGCTCGGCCATCGCGGTCACGGCCGTGGCGTTCGTGTACCAGTGGGCCGACACGACCAGGACGGCACGAGGGCGGGGCACCGCCGTCCCGAGCCGGCGCCACGACTCGGTGAAGCTGTTGCGGTCGAGGGTGTTCATCGGGCTGCCGTGGCCGATGAACGCCGCCGGCATCGTCCCGGTCATGCGTCGACCACCTCCAGCCGGATGCGCTTGTTGCCCTTCCCCTTCGACTCCGTCTTCGTGACCCGGATGCGCCCGACCTCGCCGGTGCGGGCGACGTGGGTGCCGCCGTCGGCCTGCTTGTCGAGGCCCACGATGTCGACGACCCGGATCTCGGGCACGGACTCGGGGATGAGGTTGACCTTCGTGCGGATCAGGTCCTCGTCCTCCACGGCCACCGTGCGGGGCAGGAACGAGACCTCCACGGGTCGGTCGGCCGCCAGCTCCACGTTCACCAGCTCCTCGACCTGCTCCTTGAAGCCGGCGGGGAGGGGGTCGAACTCGAAGTCCATGCGCGCGGCGAGCGGCTCCATCTGGCCGCCGGTCACGGCGACGCCCCACTCGTTCCAGATCACGCCGCACAGCACGTGCAGCGCCGTGTGGGTCCGCATGAGCGCGTGGCGGCGCTCCCAGTCGACCTCACCGGTGACCGCGTCGCCCACGGCCGGCAGCGGAGCCCCCTCCACGGAGTGCCAGACCGTGGCCCCCTCCTTGCGGACGTCGGTGACGGACAGGAGCCCGGCGTGGGCGTCGAGCGTCCCGGTGTCGTGGGGCTGGCCGCCACCGGTGGGGTAGAAGGCGGTCCGGTCCAGCGCCACCCGGCCGTCCTCGACGGCCACCACGGTGGCCTCGAACGTCCGCAGCTGCGCGTCGCGGAGGTAGAGCAGCTCGGTCTCCATGGGCCAGAGTCTGGCCCACCATGGCCGGCCCCATCCCCCGCTCCCGCCGTCCGGTCGCCGCCCTCGCGGCGGTCCTGCTGACGCTCGGCGCGTCGGCCTGCTCCGACGGCGACGACGGGTCCCGTCCGGCGCCCAGCAGCACCGTGCCGCAGGAGACGGCGTGCCCGGTCGGGGACCCCGTGCCCGACGCGGCACCGACCCGCGTGGCCGACCCGGTGCCCGTCGCCCCGCCACCGGACCAGCCGGCCGGGCCCGGCCTCGACGTCGGTGCACTGCTGCCCCGCTCCGGCGACCTCGCCTTCCTCGGCGCGCCGGCGGTCGCGGCCGCCGAGCTGGCCGTGGGCGACCTCAACGAGGCGGGCGGGATCCTGGGTGCGCCGGTGGTGCTGCGCCACGGCGACTCCGCCGAGGGGGCCGACGGCGCGGCCGAGGCGGCGGTCGCCGCCCTGCTCGACGCCGGCTCCGACGTCGTGATCGGGCCGCTCTCGTCGTCGGCTGCCGCTGCGGTCCTCGACCGCGTCGCTGCGGCCGATCGGGTGCTGGTCTCGCCGGGCGCGACCGCCGTCGCGCTCGACCGCCTCGACGGGGGTGGCCGGCTCTTCCGCACGGTGGCCACGGAGTCCGTCCAGGGTCGAGCCCTCGCCGGCCTCGTCCTCGCCGACGGCATCCGGCGGGTCGACCTGGTGGTGCGCGCCGACGCCTACGGCGGGGCCGTGGCCACCGGGTTCACGGAGGCCTTCCAGCGGGGCGGCGGCGTGGTCGCCCGGCGGCACGACCGCCCACCAGCCGACGAGGGCGACCCGCTCGGCCCCTTGGCGCAGGGGCCACCCGCCGAGGCCACGGTGCTCGCGGGGCTGGCCGATCTCGCCCCCGTGGTCGATGCCCTGGTCGAGGCCGGGCGCGGGCCGCTCGACCACCCCACCTACGCCACCGACGGCGCGCTCGGGGAGCGCTTCGGCGACCTGGTGGCCGAGCGTTCCTCCCTCGCCTGCCTGCGCGGCCTCCTCGCCGTCGCGCCGCCCGACGACGACTTCGCCACCGCCGTCCGGTCTCGGCTCGACGCCCTCGGTGCGCCGGCCGGTGACGACCCGGGCCTCGTGCTCGACCACGCGGCGGAGACCTACGACGCGGTCGTGGCGGCGGCGCTCGCCACGCAGGTCGCCGGCGCCGCCGATGGCGCGGCGATCGCCGCCGCCCTCCCGCAGGTCACCAGCGGCGGCACGCCCTGCCGGAGCCCGCAGGAGTGCCTCCGACTGGTCGGCGGTGGCACCGACCTCGCCTACGTCGGCCGCAGCGGACCGCTCCCGTTCGGCCCCCAGGGCAACCGCAGGACGGCCACGACGACGCTCGCCGCGTTCGACGCCGAGGGGCACCTCGCCCGCCTGGGCTCGCACCCCCGCCCCTGACCCGCCGTACACCCGTTCGGTTCGGCCGGCGAGTCCGAGTGCCTTCCGCGACATCCCAGGTTCCCTGCCGGTACTGTCGTGCTCCCTGTTGGTGAACACAAAGGAAACCCATCACATGCGCAAGCCAGCCAAGCTCCGGCTGCTCGCGGCGCTGTTCCTGGCGTTCTCGCTCCTCGCCGCCGCGTGCGGCGACGACGACGACACCGCCGAGGGCACGACCGACGACACCACGGAGGACACCACCGACGACACCACCGAAGACGGCGGCGACGACGGCGGTGAGGTGGGTGAGCTGTCCGGCGCGAAGGGCACCACGCCTGCACCGGAGACCACGCCCGAGGTCGAGGACTTCCAGTCCCGGATGGACACCTACGCGGAGGAGAACGGCATCGACCTCGCCGGCACCTACGCCTACGGCCCCGAGTCCTACGACTCCACGATGATCATCGCCCTGGCCGCTGCGGTGGCCGGCGACGACGGCTCGGCCCACGCGGCCGAGATCGTGAACGTCACCAAGGACGGCGAGAAGTGCACGACCTACGCCGACTGCCTGGCGCTGGTCGAGGCCGGCACCGACATCGACTACGACGGCGTCTCCGGCGCCACCGACATGTCGGGCAACGGCGAGCCGCTCGTGGGCTCCTACGCCATCCAGGTGTACGGCGACGACAACCGCCTCGACCCCGAGCAGGAGACCTTCAAGTCGGTGGAGGCCGGCGAGGAGTTCAAGGCCCTCCCCGTCGACCCGGTGACCGCCGAGCGCGCCGGCGACGGCGTCCTCAAGATCGGCACGCTCCTGCCCGAGACCGGCAACCTCGCCTTCCTCGGCCCGCCCGAGATCGCCGGCGTCCAGATGGCCGTCGCCGAGATCAACGAGGCCGGTGGCTTCAACGGCCAGGACGTGCAGCTCGTCGAGGGCGACTCCGGCGACACCACCACCGACACCGCGGTCCAGACGGTGACCCGCGAGCTCGGCGAGAACGTCGACGCCATCATCGGCGCCGCCTCCTCGTCGGTCTCGGCCAGCGT
>DASUEE010000158.1:0-6597 GCA_036275235.1 Acidimicrobiales bacterium
TGGGCGTTGATCTGGGCGATGTCCCCCGCCCGCAGGCCGGCGTCGGCCAGCGCCAGCTCGATGCAGGTGACCGCCCCGCTGCCGTCGGGCGCTGGTGCCGTGATGTGGTGGGCGTCGGCGGTGGAGGCGCCGCCCAGGTACTCGGCGAGGATCGTCGCGCCCCTGGCCTGTGCGGCGTCCCACTCCTCGAGCAGCAGCAACCCGCAGCCCTCGGCGATCACGAAGCCGTTGCGGTCGGCGGAGAAGGGACGCGACACACCGTCGTTCGACATGGCGGTCATGTTCTGGAACCCGGCCAGCCCGGTGGGCGTGAGCGAGGCCTCCGACCCGCCGGCGATCACGGCGTCGCAGCGACCCCACGCCACCAGGTCGGCGGCGCGGGTGACGCCGTGCGTGCCGGCGGCGCAGGCGGTGACCACGGTCTCGCACGGGCCCTGCCACCCGTACTTCATCGAGATCGACGCGCCGGCGGCGTTGGGCATCATCATCGGGACCAGGAAGGGCGAGACCCGGCGGGAGCCCTTCTGGTCCTGCACGAGGATCTGCTCCTCGAGGGTCTCGATGCCGCCGATGCCCGTGGCCACCATGACGCCCATGCGGCCCGGGTCGTGCCCGAGCTCCCCGCCGGGGTGCCCCGCCTGCTCGAGCAGGTGGTGGGCGGCGGCGAGGGCGAGCTGCGCGAAGCGATCGCTGCGCCGGGCCTCCTTGGGGTTGGCGAAGTACGGCGCCGGGTCGAAGTCGTCGATCCGGCGGATGCCCGCCTCGGGCGCCCGGAGGAGCCCGTCCCAGAAGGCGTCGGCGCCCGTCCCGGCCTTGGCCACCGCGCTGATTGCGGTGACGGCGACCCGGCGGCGGGTGCGGTGGTTGCGATCGTCGCTCAACGCTGCCTCCGGCTAGAGCTTGCCCTTGATGAGGTCGAAGGCGGCACCGACGGTCTCGATGCCCTCCAGCTCCTCCTCCTCGACCGTCACGTCGAACTCCTCCTCGAGGGCCATGACCAGCTCGACCAGGTCGAGGCTGTCCGCGTCGAGGTCGTCGGCGAAGCTCGCCTCGGGGGTCACCTGGTCGGCTTCGACGGAGAGGACCTCCACCGCGCACTTCTTGAACCGCTCGAAATCGTCTGCCATCGCTCTCTCGTTCTCCTGTGTGGAAGGTCGGGGGGTTGCCTAGAAGCCCATGCCGAGCCCGCCGTCGACCGGCAGGACGGCGCCGGTGACGTAGCCGGCCTCGTCGGACGCGAGGAACCGTACGGCGGCGGCCACCTCGTCGGGGGATCCGAGGCGCTGCACGGGCACGGTGGCCGCCAGCTCCTCTCGGCGCTTGTCGGTGACGGCGGCGAACATCTCGGTGTCGATCGGGCCGGGCGTCACGATGTTGACGGTGATGCCGCGGGTGGCCAGCTCGCGGGCCATGGCCCGGCCGAGGCCGATGAGCCCGGCCTTCGAGGCGGCGTAGTTCGCCTGGCCGGCCGCGCCGAGGTAGGCGCCGACCGAGGACATCAGCACGATGCGGCCGAACCGGGCCCGCATCATCTTCTTCGCCACGCCCCGCGCGAGGCGGAACGTGCCGGTCAGGTTCGTCTCCAGCACCGCCGAGAAGTCCTCGTCGGACATGCGCACGAGCAGGCCGTCGCGGGTCATGCCGGCGTTCGCCACCAGGACCTCGACCGGCCCGAGCTCGGCCTCGACCTGCTCGAGGGCGGCGTCGACGGCCGCGCCGTCGGTCACGTCGCAGGCGACGGCGAGCGCACCCACCACCTCGCTGCCCGAGCGGGAGAGCGTGGCGACGCGGTGCCCGTCGGCCAGGAACGACTGGGTGCAGGCGAGGCCGATGCCGCGGTTGCCGCCGGTGACGAGCACGGTGCGGGGCGTGGGGGCGGTCACGAGCGACCATCCTGGCCCGACCAGCGCAGCACGGCGGACGCCCACGTCATGCCGGCACCGAAGCCCGTCAGGAGCACCAGGTCGCCGTCGGCCACCCGGCCCTGGTCGAGCGCCTCGGCGAGCGCCAGCGGGATCGAGGCGGCCGACGTGTTCCCGGTGGAGTGCAGCACGAGGGCGGTCTGGTCGCGCCGGAAGCCGAGCTTGTCGCAGGCCGAGTCGATGATGCGGATGTTGGCCTGGTGGGGGACCACGAGCGCGATGTCGTCGGCGGTGACGCCGGCGTGCTCCATGGCGGCGTTCGCCGAGGCGACCATCACCCGCACGGCCCGGCGGAAGACCTCGCGGCCGTCCATCTGCATGTAGCCGCCGGTCTCGGCGAAGAGGATGTGCTCGGCGGCGCCGTCGGAGCCCACGTCCCACCCGAGCAGCTGGGGCGGCTCGCCGTCGGCGATGGCGTCGAGGACGACCGCACCACCGCCGTTGCCGAAGAGGATCGCCGTGCCCCGGTCGTCCGGGTCCGTCATCTTGTCGAGCGTCTCGGCGCCGATGAGCAGGATCCGCTTCGTGCCCATGGCCATGAACCCGTTGGCGGCGACCAGGCCGTACACGAACCCAGAGCAGGCGGCGTTCAGGTCGAACGCCCCGCAGTCGAGGCCGAGGATCTCCTGGACCCGGGAAGCGGAGGCCGGCAGGGACCGGTCCGGGCTCGTCGTGCACAGGATCACGAGGTCGATGCTCGCCGGGTCGACGCCCGCCCGTTCGATCGCCATCCGGCCGGCGTCGGCGGCGAGGCCGGCGGTGGTGCCGCCGTAGCGGCGCTCCTTGATCCCGGTGCGCTCGGTGATCCACTCGTCGGTGGTGTCGAGACGGGCCTCGAGGTCGGCGTTGGAGAGGACCTCGTCGGGGAGGGCGGTGCCCCAGCCGATGATGCGTCCGCCGGCGCTCATGCCGGCGCCTGCACGGCGGCAGCGACCGCGTCGACCTCGTCGGGCGTCATCGCCGAGTGGCGGGCGGCGTCCTTCGCGATGCGCTTCAGCGTGCCGGTGAGGACCTGGCCCGGACCGACCTCGACGAACGTGTCGGCGCCGGCGGCCACGAGGGACTCGGCGCAGGCGATCCAGCGGACGGGGCTGGTGAGCTGGCGCTCGAGCAGGCGGGGCCACTCGGCGGCTGCGGTGTGGACGGCACCATCGACGTTGGCGACCACCGGCAGGGCGGCGTCGGCGAACGACGCGTCGGCGATGGCTGCGGCGAGGCGCTCGCCCGCCGGCGCCATGAACGGCGTGTGGAAGGCGCCCGACACGTCGAGCGGCATGATCCGCTTGGCCCCGGCGTCCTTGGCGGCGGCGCCGGCCTCGTCGACCGCCGCCGGGTCGCCGGCGATGACGACCTGGCCGGGTGCGTTGAGGTTGGCGACCCACACGTCGCCGTCGATCGCCGCGCAGACGTCCGTGAGCTGGGGCTCGTCGAGGCCGAGGACTGCTGCCATCGTCCCCTCCCGCTGCTCGCAGCACACCTGCATGGCCTCGCCACGCTCGGCCACGAGGCGGACCGCGTCGGCGTAGGGGAGCACCCCGGCGGCGCAGAGGGCGCTCAGCTCGCCGAGGCTGTGCCCGCCGACGGCCCGGGGCTCGACACCCCGCTGCCGGAGCGCGTCGAGCACGACCATCGAGTGCACGAACGTGCCCAGCTGGGCGTTGCGGGTCTCGACCAGCTCGCCGGCACCGGCGTCGAGCAGCAGGTGGGCGACGTCGCGACCGACGGCGTCGGCGGCCTCCTCGACGAGCGACCACGACGGGTCGCCGGCGAAGGCGGCGCCCATGCCGGGTTGCTGGCTGCCCTGTCCGGGGAAGACGAATGCGAGCACGGTCCGGTCCGACCGATCCGAGCCGGTCCGGGTTTCACGCGACGGCGAGGTTTCTCTCAGGCGGCCGGGCGGACGGGGGCGTAGGCGCCGTACCCGTTGGCGGCGTCGGATGCCTCGAACCGCTCGTGCCGCCAGCGCATGAAGACCAGGAAGGCGACGAACACCAGCAGCGACTTCTTCACGCCGGCAGCGTACGCCCACCCACAGGGGGGTGCGCTGGCGTCGACGGCGGGTGCCCGGGGCGGGGATCGAACCCGCACGACCAGTGGTCAATGGATTTTGAATCCATCGCGTCTGCCAGTTCCGCCACCCGGGCCAGCGTGTGGAGGCTAGTCGCCCCGGGGTTCAGTCGACGAGCTTCGGTACCTCGCACAGGGCGTCGATCGCGCGCACGTCCGCACCGGCGACCCCGAGCCCGAGCATGCGGAGCACCCTGGTCACCACGACCTGGTCGATGATGTCCAGCAGCGGGTTGAGCACCTGCGCCACGATCCGGTCGACGACCCGGTCCACCGGGTTCAGGAGTCGGCCGACGAGGAACCCGAGGAGGCTCCCGGGGAGGACGTCGACGTCGAGGTTGGTCTGGACGAGGTTGGCGAGTCCGAGGCCCGAGGTGGTCACCTCGAACGGGGGCGCGCCCACGGCCAGGTCGTCGACGGGCGTGGCGGTCTCCGGTCCCACGGCGACCTCGGCGGCGACACCGACCCGGGCGACCGTGCGCCCGGCGATCGACACGGTGGCGATCTCTCCGGCACCGGTCACCGGGGAGGGGGACTCCACGTCGACGGGCACCGGCGACGACGGTTGGGCGCCGACCACGATCCCGGCGCTCCTGGTGAGGGTGGGCAGGTCCATGGTCGCCGGACCGCTCGGGCCGGCGCACACCAGCTCGGTGAGCGCGCTGCGGGCCTTGGCGACGTCCACGCTGACCGGCAGGGCCAGCTCCACCGTCGCCAGCTCCCTCTCGCGCAGCAGCGATCCCCAGTCGAGTCCAGCCAGGTCGATGCCCAGGCGCACGCCCACCTCCAGATCCAGTGACACCTGCGACGTCTCGGCGAAGGCGTCGGGAGCGTTGGGCCGTCCGAACCCGAACTGCGGTCCTTCCACGACGGTGAGCGACAGGCTCGCCTGCGGGTCCACCACGTCGCGCAGGCCGGGGATGGAGGAGAACAGCCCGGGGGGCAGGGCCAACCCGACGTCGACCAGGTTCGTCGCGTTGGCCAGCTGCGCCGAGGCCATCAGCAGGTCGAACAGGTTGAGCGAGGTGCCGAGCACCGCGCCCGGCTGCGACAGGTCCAGCCCGAGCAGCTCGCCGAGGTTCACGGTGAGGTCCGGGTCGACGTTGAGCGCGAGGCCGAGGAGGTAGTCGACGGCGGCGTCGATCTCGGCACCCTCCCCGCTGGCTGCCAGGGCATCGGCAGATGCCTCGACCAGCGTGAGGAGGCTGATGTCGGTGACGAGCACGTCGGCGGGGGAGGCGACGTCGGCGTTCACGGCGGCGACGTCGGCGAACGCCAGGCCGAGGAGGTCCTCGAGGACGATGTTGGCGTTCGCCAGGCCCGTGTAGCTGAGGGCGTCGAGCGTCACCCCGCCGGTCTCCTGCGCGGGCGCCGCTGCCGATGCCGTCGACGCCGGCGCTCCGGCGAAGGTGAAGGGCACGGCGCTCGACGCGGTGGGAAGGATCTCGGGCGGGTCGAACAGCGCGGACAGGATCGGGTCGAGCAGCGCCGAGTCCTGCGTGCTCAGCGAAGCCAGGCGGGACCCGACGGAGAAGACCCCGACGCCGTCGGTGGTCGCCACGGCGACGCGGGTCGAGCTGCCCGAGCCGGGCATGAAGCGGTAGTCCTGCGATCCGCTGAGGACGACCTGGACGGCGTTGGGGACATCGGTCGGTCCCGAGGGCAGGAACTGCGGTGTGCGGGCGGGGTCCCAGTCGCCGAAGGTGACGACGCCGGCCAGCTCGGCGACCGCGGCCACGGCGTCGACGTCGTTGTTGGTGAACGAGCGGTTGACGTAGGAGAGGTAGTCGGGCGCGGTCTGGATCTGGTCGAGCGTCCGACCGTCGGCCAGGCGCACCAGGTCGAGGGCGATGACGTCCGCGTCGGCCTGGAGGTCGCGTCGCAGTGCCCGCTGGGAGCCCAGATCGATCGCGAAGGCGGTCATGACGACGAGCACCGGCAGGAGCAGCGCCACGATCGGGATCACCGCACCTCGCTCCCGGGTGTGGAACAGGCGGGCGCTCATCGGTTCAACCTCGCGACGGACTTCGAGCTGATCTGCTCCGGCAGGGCGGCGGACAGCAGCGGCGGGTCGATGATCAAGGGGAAGTCCTCGTAGTCGTAGCGGAGGTCGACGGTCACGCAATCGGGCGCTGGTGTCGTGAAGTAGGCGACGTTCGGTGGGTCGGGCGGGGCGGTGTCGCAGTCGTGGAGGACCACGACGCAGGCCATGCCGTCGACGCCGCATTCCTGGTCGAACCCGTCGACCGCCTCGCGGGTCGCGGTCAGCGCGGCCTGGTAGCGCGTGTCGCTGGTGGGTGTGGTCGGGGCGGTTCCCGCGTGGACCGCGACCGCGCCCGCTCGGGCGCCCTCGGCTGCTGCCCGGGTCACGTCCTGCTTGAACGAGAGCATCAGGCCGAAGACGATGATCCCGAACACGAGCAGGACCAGGAGCACGCCGACGAAGGCGAACTCGATCATGGCGGCTCCCCGGTCGCCTCGACGGTGCTGAGCTCGGGAGGTGTTCGTCATTGCACCCTCGGGCGAACGGAGTGGACGGATGACCGTCCCGAGTGGATCAGGACGTTGTGTCCACTATCGGCAGTGACCTCTGCCGGCGGTATCGCCC
>DASUEE010000159.1:0-3668 GCA_036275235.1 Acidimicrobiales bacterium
GTGGTGTAGGCCTTCACGACCCCGATGACGCGGTCGATCCGGGTGGGGCCGATGCCGGCGCCCGCGCAGACCCCTCCGGCGGTCGGGTTGCTGGAGGTCACGAAGGGGTAGGTCCCGTGGTCGACGTCGAGCATGGTGGCCTGCGCACCCTCGAACAGGACGGTCTTGTCCTGGTCGAGCGCCTCGTTGATGACCCGGGAGGTGTCGGCGACGAACGGCTTGATCTTGTCGGCGTAGGCGTCGATCTCCTCGAGGACCTGGTCGACCTCGATCGCTCGCCGGTTGTACACCTTCACGAGCAGGTGGTTCTTCTGCTCGAGGGCCGCCTCGACCTTCTGGCGCAGGATCTTCTCGTCGAAGATGTCGGCGACGCGCACGCCCATCCGGTTGATCTTGTCGGCGTACGTCGGCCCGATCCCCCGCCCCGTGGTGCCGATCTGGTTCTTGCCGAGGAAGCGCTCGGTGACCTTGTCGATCGTGGTGTGGTACGACGTGATCAGGTGCGCGTTGCTCGACAGCAGGAGCCGGGACGTGTCCACCCCGCGGGCCTCGAGGCCCTCGATCTCCGTGAGCAGGACGGCCGCGTCGACCACGACCCCGTTGCCGATCACCGGGGTGACGCCGGGGGTCAGGATGCCGGACGGCAGCAGGTGCAGCGCGAACTTCTGGCCGTCGATGACGATGGTGTGACCGGCATTGTTTCCGCCCTGGTAGCGGACGCAATAATCGAGCGACGACCCGAGCTGGTCGGTCGCCTTCCCTTTACCCTCGTCGCCCCACTGGGCTCCGACGAGCACGATCGCGGGCATCGACACCCCTCTCCGGCGCGCGGACATGACGGCTACCGGGACGCAGACAACGACGAAGCCCCGGGGTGCAACAACACGTGCTCATCACGGGTGCTGGTCACGGGGCTCTTGCGGCCCCACGCTATCACCGGCGGCCGGGGGCCTACCGGTACTGTCCCGAGGGTGGAACCCACCCTGGTGATCACCAACGCCGACGCCGGCAGCGCGGACGAGGACGCCGTCGGCCGTGCGGTGGCGGTGCTGCGCCGTCACGGCGACGTCGAGGTGTGCGCGACCGCCGACCAGGGCGAGCTCGACGGGGTGCTGCACCGCCGCGGCGGGCGGCGGGTCGTGGTGGCCGGCGGCGACGGCAGCCTGCACGCCGTGGTGGCCGCGCTGCACCGTCGCCAGGAGCTCGCCGACACCGTGATCGGGCTGCTGCCCCTGGGAACCGGGAACGACTTCGCCCGCGGCGCCGACATCCCCCTCGAGCCCGAGGAGGCCGCCGAGCTCATCGCGACCGGCGCGCCCCGGCCCGTCGACCTGCTGGTCGACTGCACCGGGGAGATCGTGGTGAACAACGTGCACCTCGGGGCGGGTGCGCAGGCCAGTCGCAAGGCCCACAAGTGGAAGGAGCGGCTGGGCCGGGTCGGCTACCCGATCGGCGCGGCGCTCGCTGCGTTCAACCCGCCGTTCGTCCGGCTGCGTGTCGAGGTGGACGGTGAGGAGGTCGCCGACCTCGCCCATCCGATCCTGATGATCGCGATCGGCAACGGCCCCACGGTCGGCGGTGGCGCCGAGGTCACCCCGGACGCCGACCCCGAGGACGGCAAGGCCGACGTGATGATCTCCTTCGCGATCGGACCGCTCTCCCGGTTCGGCTACGCCTTCCACCTCGGGCGCGGCCGGCACCACGAGCGTGAGGACGTGAAGTACCTGCGCGGCGCCACGGTCTCCGTGACCGGCCAGCCGTTCTACTGCAGCGCCGACGGCGAGGTCTACGGACCCGAGCGGACGCGCACCTGGCGCGTCGAGCCGGGGGCCTACCGGATGCTGCTGCCCGGCTGACCGGCGCGGCTGGGCCAGGGTCAGGTCAGATCCAGCCGCGGCGGACCGCCTCCACCCCGGCCTGGAAGCGCGAGGACGCGCCGAGCTCGTCGAGGATCTCCGCGACCCGGCGTCGGACGGTGCGCAGGCTGAGCCCGAGCTCGCGGGCGATCTGCTCGTCCTTGGCGCCTCGCGCGAGCCGCTCGATCAGCAGCTCCCGGGCCATGGACCGACCGCCCTCCCCCTCGAGACCGGGCACGGCCAGGGCGCGCTGCCAGAGCTCCTCGAACAGCGCCCGGGCCAGGTCCACCAGGGCCGGCTGGCGGAGCACCAGGACCGCGCCGGAGCCTCCGGCGAGGTCCTCGCGCACGATGGCGACGTCGCCGAGCACCGCCAGGCGGCCGGGGACGTCGGCGAGGAGCCGGACGTTCTCGCCGAGCTCGGCCCGGCGCCTGACCGCCTCGGGCGCCTCCTCGAGGGCACGGGCGGGGTAGATCACGCGCGAGCGCCGCCCGCTGCGCAGCAGGTCCGCCACCCACGCGTCCACGGCGTGGCCCTCGGGGATCCGCCACTGGTCGGGCCGGATCCACAGGAGCTCGCCCGACGCCCGGGCGGTGAGGCTCTGCACGACCTCCACGATGCGGTCGTGCTCGACGACCTCGATCCCCACCGCCTCGCCCCGCGGCTCCCCGGCGACCATGTGCTCGGCGGCGAGGCTGGGCAGCATCCGTCGCAGGGCGTCGAGCTGCTCCTGACCCTCGCGCAGCCGGCGGCCCTCGTCGTCGATGACGCGGCGCAGGGCCTGGTCGGGCGGGGCGGCGACGACCGTCTCCCCGTGCACGTCGGCGAGCCCCACCGCCTCGAAGCGCCGGACGGCGGTGGCCACGTCCTCCCGCGAGCGCCGTACGGCGGCCGCCAACCCGGCCACGGTGGTCGGAGAGCGCCGCAGCAGGGCGCGGTAGACCGCCTCCTCGGCGGCGTCGAAGCCGAGCGCCGTCAGCGGCGACGCCGGGGCGGAAGCATCATCCACAATGGCACTTTAGGGCCAATGGCACGTTAGTGTCACGTTGGCAGGTGCGGCCTCTGCCAGGCTCGTCACCAGACCGGCCAGGCGTCCCGTCGGGGGACGCGCAGGACGCCTCCCGGTCGGCAACGGTCGAAGCGCCGGAATCGCAGCAGGGGACGATTCCGGCGCTTCGCCTGTTCGTGCGCTCAGTCGCCGAGAAGCGCGTCGTGGGCCGCGGGGCTGGAGTCGCGCAGGAAGTCGCGGCACCGGGTCGCCTCGGGGCTCTCCCCGATCCGGTCGGCCGCCGTGGCCAGGGCGGCCAGGGCCCGGAGGAACCCGCGGTTGGGCTCGTGCTCCCACGGCACCGGCCCGTGGCCCTTCCAGCCGTTGCGGCGCAGCAGGTCCAGGCTGCGGTGGTAGCCCACCCGGGCGTAGGCGTAGGCGGTCACGTCGTCGACGTCGTCGGCCGCGAGCGCCTCCTCGGCGAGCGTCGCCCAGGCGAGCGGCGACTCGGGGTGGCGGCGCACCACCTCGCGCGCCGGCGCCGCTCCGAGCTCGGCCGCGGCCGGGTCCTCGGGCAGGTGCGTGGGCGGGGGGCCGGCCATCAGGTCGCCGAAGGTCATGCGCTGACCGAGGTGCCGGCCGACCGGAGGTTCTCGCAGGCCTCCACGATCCGCGCGGCCATACCGGCCTCGGCGGCCTTGCCCCACGAGCGGGGGTCGTACTGCTTCTTGTTGCCGACCTCGCCGTCGATCTTCAGCACACCGTCGTAGTTGCGCAGCATGTGGTCGACGACCGGGCGGGTGAAGGCGTACTGCGTGTCGGTG
>DASUEE010000160.1:0-2043 GCA_036275235.1 Acidimicrobiales bacterium
CGGGCCTCGAACAGCTCGACCACGCGGGGGAGGCCGCCGGCGATGTCGCCACCGCTGGAGGCGACGCCGCCGGTGTGGAACGTGCGCATCGTGAGCTGCGTGCCGGGCTCGCCGATGGACTGGGCGGCGATGACGCCCACGGCCTCGCCGCGCTCGATGAACCCGCCGGTGGCGAGCGACATGCCGTAGCCGAGGGCGGAGATGCCCTGCTCAGAGTCGTCGGTGAGCGGCGACAGGACCCGGACCCGGGTGACCTGCTCGTCGGCGATCATCGCCTCCATGATCTCGTCGGTGACCATGGTGCCCCGCTCGTACGTGGTGCCGTCGGCCAGGCTGACGTCCTCGGCGAGGACCCGGCCCAGCAGCTTGGTCTCCATGTAGAAGCGCTTGTTCGGCAGGTCGGGGCGGACGTCCTCGATCCAGATCGAGCGGATGGGCGAACCCGTGCGCTCGGCCCGATCGAAGGGGTCCTCCTCGTTGACGATGAGCTCCTGGGCCACGTCGACGAGGCGACGGGTGAGGTAGCCGGAGTCGGCGGTGCGCAGCGCGGTGTCGACCAGGCCCTTCCGGGCGCCCGGCGTGGCGATGTAGTACTCGAGCATGTCGAGCCCCTCGCGGAAGTTCGACTTGATCGGGCGGGGGATCATGTCGCCACGGGGGTTGGCCACCAGGCCGCGCATGCCGGCGATCTGGCGGACCTGCATCATGTTCCCGCGGGCGCCGGAGCCGACCATCATGTCGATCGGGTTGAAGCGCTCGGCCTTGAGCCCGATCTCCATCTCGGCCCGGATCTCCTCCGTGGCCGTGGTCCAGATCTCGATCTCCTTCTGGCGCCGCTCGCCGTCGGTGATGATGCCCCGGCGGAACTGCGTCTCGACCTTGTCGGCCTCGGCCTCGTGGCGGTCGAGGATGTCGCGCTTGGCCTCCGGGGTCTTCACGTCGTCGATCGACACCGTGAGCCCGGACTTGGTGGCGTAGCGGTAGCAGAGGTCCTTGATCGCGTCGAGGGACTCGGCGACCTCGGCCTTCGTGTACTCCGAGGCGAGGCGGTCGACGATGGCGCCGAGGCGGCGCTTGTCGAGCGTCTCGTTCATGTTCTCGAGGAACCCGAAGGACTCGGGGAGGCACTCGCTGAAGATGACGCGACCGGGCGTGGTGGTGAGCCAGATGGCCCGGCCGTCCTCGTCGCGCGCGTGGCGGTACTTGATCTTGGCGTGCAGCGCCACGTCGCCGGCCTCGTAGGCCCGGACCACCGTGTCGACGTCGCCGAACGCCTTGCCCTCGCCCCGCTCGCCGTCCACGAGCGAGGTCAGGTAGAAGGCGCCGATCACCATGTCCTGGGTGGGCGTCACGAGCGGGCGGCCGTGCGCCGGCGACAGGATGTTGTTCGCCGACAGCATCAGCACCCGGGCCTCGGCCTGGGCCTCGGCGGACAGGGGCAGGTGCACGGCCATCTGGTCGCCGTCGAAGTCGGCGTTGAAGGCGGTGCACACCAGCGGGTGGATCTGGATGGCCTTGCCCTCGACGAGCACCGGCTCGAAGGCCTGGATGCCGAGGCGGTGCAGCGTGGGGGCACGGTTGAGGAGCACGGGGTGCTCCTTGATGACGTCCTCGAGGACGTCCCACACCTGGCCGCGACGGCGCTCGACCATGCGCTTGGCCGACTTGATGTTCTGGGCCAGCTCGCGGTCGACGAGCTCCTTCATGACGAAGGGCTTGAACAGCTCGAGGGCCATCAGCTTGGGCAGGCCGCACTGGTGCAGGCGCAGGGTCGGGCCGGCCACGATGACCGAGCGGCCCGAGTAGTCGACGCGCTTGCCGAGCAGGTTCTGGCGGAACCGGCCCTGCTTGCCCTTGAGCATGTCGGACAGGGACTTGAGGGCTCGGTTGCCCGGGCCCGTGACCGGCCGGCCGCGGCGGCCGTTGTCGAACAGCGCGTCGACGGCCTCCTGCAGCATGCGCTTCTCGTTGTTCACGATGATCTCGGGGGCACCGAGGTCGAGGAGGCGCTTCAGGCGGTTGTTGCGGTTGATGACCCGGCGG
>DASUEE010000161.1:0-11213 GCA_036275235.1 Acidimicrobiales bacterium
CGCACCGCCGCGGTGCTGGCCCTCGTCGCCGCGCTCGGCATCGCCGGCTGCGGCGGCGGGCGCGACGGCGACCCCGACGACGCCGCCGCCACCACCACGACGGTCGCACCGGGCCCGCCGTCCACCGCGGCCCCGACGACCGTGCCGACGACGAGCACCACGACCCCGCCCCCCACCGTGCCGCCCACCACCACGACCACCACGATCCCCGGTCCGCCGACCTACCGGACCGGGGACGAGGGTCCGGCGGTGGCGATGCTCCAGGCCCGGCTCCAGGAGCTCGGGTTCTGGGTCCCGGCCGCCGACGGCCGCTACGGCGGTGTCACCCAGCAGGCGGTGATGGCGTTCCAGAAGCACGTCGGCCTCGCCCGCGACGGCATCGCCGGCCCCGCCACGCAGGCGGCGCTCGCATCGGCCCCACCGGTCGCGTCGCGAGAGGGCGGCGACCACCTGGAGATCGACCTCGAGCGCCAGCTGCTGCTCGTGGTCCGCGGTGGGCGGACCCTCGCCTTCAACACCTCGACCGGGCGGGCCGGGTGGCGGACCCAGCCGGGCCGCTTCACCATCGAACGGGAGATCGACGGCGTGCGCGCCGCCCCCCTCGGCGACCTCTACCGGCCGAAGTACTTCGACCGCGGCGTCGCCGTCCACGGCTCCCCGAGCATCCCCGGCCACGCCGCCTCTCACGGGTGCGCACGCGTCCACGACGACGTGATGGACCTGCTCTGGGCCGAGGACCTCGCCCCCATCGGGACCCCGGTCTGGGTGTACTGACGCGGCTCCCCGGACCGTCCGCCGGCGGCTCCGAGCAGGGCGGACGCGCCGCCCGAGCGGCCGGATTCCGGGCGATCCGGCGATCTTGGCCGCCTTCTCCGCCGATCAGTAGGGTTCCGAGCCGTGTCGGAGCTCCTCCGCAACTACCTGACGGTCGCGATCTTCGGCGGCATCGCCGTCGCGCTGCTGGCGGGCGTCCTCGGCCTCGGCTCCCTGATCCGCCCGTCCCGTCGGCAGCCCGGCAAGCACCTGAACTACGAGTCCGGCGTCGACCCGGTGGGCGACCTGTGGTCGCAGAGCCAGGTCCGCTACTACATCTTCGCCCTGATGTTCGTCATCTTCGACGTCGAGGCCGTGTTCATCTTCCCGTGGGCCACCCGGGTCGAGGCCTACGGGGTCTTCGGCCTCGTCGAGATGCTGGTCTTCATCTTCATCCTCACCCTGGGCCTCGTGTACGCGTGGCGCAAGGGTGTCCTGCGCTGGATCTAGGAGCCCCCGCATGGGTCTGGTCGAGAGCGGCAAGCTCCCGAAGCCGCTCACGAAGCTGCTCAACACCTCACGCAAGTACTCCCTCTGGATGTACCAGTGGGGCCTCGCGTGCTGTGCCATCGAGATGGCGGCCGCGATGGCCGGGCCGCGCTTCGACATCATGCGCCTCGGCGTGATCCCGCTGCCGGCCTCCCCCCGCCAGGCCGACCTGCTCTGCGTGTCCGGCACGGTCACCGACAAGATGGCCCCGGCCGTGCGCCGCCTCTGGGAGCAGATGCCCGACCCGAAGTACGTGATCTCGATGGGCAGCTGCGCCAACTGCGGCGGCCCCTACTGGGACAGCTACTCGGTCACCAAGGGCGTCGACCAGATCATCCCCGTCGACGTCTACGTGCCCGGCTGCCCGCCGCGGCCCGAGGCCCTGCTCGAGGGCGTGGTCCTCCTGCAGGAGCGCATCGCCAACGAGGACATGGCCGAGAAGTGGCGAGGTGATCCGATTGTCGTCGGCTGACACCGAGGCCCCCGAGCAGGCCGAGGACGAGGCCGCCGAGACCGACGAGCGTCGCGAGGCGCTGCTGGCCGAGCTGGGCGAGCACCTCGGCGACGCCGTGCTCGACAGCCACATCGCGCCCGGCCGCCAGCTGTGGATCCGGGTCGACGCCGGCTCGTGGCTGGCCACCTTCCGGCACCTGCGCGACGACCACGGGTTCCGCTTCTTCGACTTCCTCTCCGCCATCGACTGGATGCCCTCGCCGTACGGCCGCTACGAGGACGCCACGGTCGACGTCGAGGGTGGCCCCGCCCGTCCGGGTCCCTCCGACGCGGCGGGCGGCTACGCCACCGGCGTGGCCGGCGGCGAGACCCGCTTCCAGGTGCTCGCGCGGGTCGCGAAGCTCACCGAGGGCGACCTCGCCGTCATCGTGAAGGCCGACGTCCCCCCGGCCGGGGACGACCCCGACCAGCCCGGCAGCGTCCCCTCGATCACCAGCGTCTACGCCGGCGCCGACTGGCACGAGCGCGAGACCCACGAGATGTTCGGCATCGGGTTCGAGGGCCACCGCTACCTCGAGCACATCTACCTGCCGTCGGGCTTCGAGGGGCACCCGCTGCGCAAGGACTACCCGCTGCTGGCCCGCACGGTGAAGCCGTGGCCCGGCATCGTCGACGTGGAGCCCATGCCCGGCGGCGCCGACGACGAGGAAGGTGAGGAGTCGTGACCGTCACCGAACCCACCGAGGCCGAGCAGCTCGCCTACATCTCGGCGAAGGCGGCCGACGCCCGCATCAACGTGGAGCTCGAGACCGAGGAGGGCATGACCCTCAACATCGGTCCGCAGCACCCCGCCACGCACGGCACGCTGCGCATCGTCGCCAAGCTCGACGGCGAGCAGGTGCTCTGGGTCGAGCCGATCGCGGGCTACATGCACCGCGGCTACGAGAAGCTGGTCGAGGTCCGCACGTACCCGCAGGTCACCACCCTGGTGAACCGCATCGACTGGCTGGCCGCCTCGTGCAACGAGGTGCCGTTCATCCTCGCCACCGAGCAGCTCATGGGCATCGAGGCGCCGCCGCGAGCCCAGTACCTGCGCACGATCTTCCACGAGATGGGCCGCATCGCCCACCTCATGATGTTCCTCGGCGACATGGGCGTGCAGATCGGTGCGCTGACGCCGATGTTCTACGCCCTGCGCGACCGCGAGTTCGTCCTGAACCAGACCGAGTCGGTCAGCGGTGGCCGCTTCCACCCGAACTTCAACCGCATCGGCGGGCTGAAGGACGACCTGCCCAAGGGCTGGCTCGACGAGACGGTCCGCATCATGCGCAAGGTCCTGGCCTTCTGCGACCTGATGGAGGACCTGCTTCTCGGCAACGAGATCTTCCAGCAGCGCACCCGTGGCATCGGCATCATCCCCGCCGAGATCGCGCAGTCGTACGGCCTCAGCGGTGCGAACCTGCGGGCGTCCGGCGTCGACTGGGACCTGCGCCGCGACTGCGACTACCCCATGGCGTGGAAGCACGCCGACTTCGACGTCATCACCCACACCGACGGCGACTCCTTCGCCCGCACGTGGGTCCGCCTCCAGGAGACCCGGGAGGCGGCCAAGATCGTCACGCAGCTCTGCGAGGACCTGCCCGCCGGCCCGATCATGGCCAAGGTCCCCCGCATCATCAAGGTGCCCGAGGGCGAGGCCTACGTCGCCACCGAGAACCCGCTCGGGGAGATGGGCTACTACGTCGTCTCGAAGGGCGACCTCGGCCCGTTCCGCGTGCGGGTCCGCACGGCGAGCTTCAACAACATCTCCATCACGCCGTGGCTGCTGCGGGGCGTGTACGTGCCGGACATCATCACGATCCTCGGCTCGCTGTACTTCATCCTCGGGGACATCGACAAGTGATGCTCGGACTGGAACTGGCGTACTGGCAGGAGTCGATCCTGCGCGGCCTCGGCATCCTCGCCGCCGTGCTGCTCCCCGCGGGCACGTTCGTCTACGTGTTCCTGTTCAAGATGGTGAGCTTCATGCAGAGCCGCCTCGGGCCCATGGAGGCCGGGCCCTACGGCTCGATGCAGCTGCTCGCCGAGGTTGGCAAGTTCCTCCAGAAGGAGGACCTTGTCCCCGACCGAGCCGACCGCACGCTGTTCAAGATCGCGCCCTACCTCGTCGTCGGCACGGTGCTGCTCACCTACCTCGTGGTCCCCTTCGGCCCCGACATGGTGTTCATCGACAACGAGTACTTCGGCACCGGCATCTTCTTCGCCCTCGCCGTCAGCTCCATCTCGGTGATCGGCATCATCGTCGCCGGCTGGGCGTCGGCCTCGAAGTACTCGCTGCTCGGCGCGTTGCGCGGCGCCGGCCAGCTCATCGCCTACGAGCTGCCGCTGGTGCTGTCCGTGGTCGGTGTGGTCATCCAGGCCGGGAGCCTCGACCTGCAGCGCATGGTGGTCGCCCAGGCCGAGGGCGAGATCTTCGGCTACGGCGGGCTGGGGAACCCGTTCCTCCTCACCCAGATCATCGGACTGCTCATCTTCATCATCGCCATGCAGGCGGAGCTGGCGCAGACGCCGTTCGACATGCCGGTCGCCGAGTCCGAGCTCGTGGCCGGCTACATGACCGAGTACACGGGCCTGCGCTTCCTGCTGTTCTTCATCGGCGAGTTCGCCAGCGCCGGCGCCCTCTCCGCCATCGCCGCCACGATGTTCCTCGGCGGGTGGTGGCTCCCCGGCCTCGACCTCGACGCCGACTACATGAACGTCGTCGGGCCGGTCGTGCTCCTCGCGAAGATGATGATCTTCGGCGGCCTGATCTTCTTCGTGCGGTTCACCTACCCGCGGTTCCGCGAGGACCAGCTCCAGCGCTTCGCCTGGAAGGTCCTCATCCCGCTGGCCCTCGTGAACATCACGGCCACCGGCATCCTCAAGGTGGTGTTCTGATGCCTCCCAAGCCGAAGCTCCCCGGGGTCGTCTCCGGCCTCGCGCTCACCTTCAAGGAGATGCTGGCGCCGAACGTCACGGTGCAGTACCCCCACGAGAAGGAGCCGCCCACCCCGCGGGCCCGGGGCGTCATCGCCCTCAAGGAGGAGAACTGCACCGTCTGCATGCTGTGCGCGCGCAGCTGCCCCGACTGGTGCATCTACATCGAGGGCCACAAGGAGAAGGCACCGCCGCGCCGACCGGGCGGCAAGCCCCGCACGGTCTCCGCGCTCGACCGCTTCGACATCGACTACGCGCTCTGCATGTACTGCGGCATCTGCGTCGAGGTCTGCCCGTTCGACGCCCTCTTCTGGAGCCCGGAGTTCGAGTACTCCGAGCCCCGCATCGCCGACCTCCTCCACGACAAGGAGCGCCTCGGCGAGTGGATGGAGACGGTGCCGGACTTCGAGCCCTACGAGGCCGGCTCGGAGCAGAAGGTCAAGAAGGTGCCGCGCTGATGGCTGCGCAGAACGTCTTCTTCTACGTCATCGCGGCCGTGATGGCCTTCTCCGCCATCCGCGTGGTCACGGTCAAGAACGTGGTCCACGCCGCCATGTACCTGATGATCGTGCTGGCCGGCGTGGCCGCCCAGTACATCCTCCTGGCGTCCGAGTTCGTGGCCGCCACGCAGGTGCTGGTGTACATCGGCGCCATCGTCGTGCTCGTGCTGTTCGGCGTGATGCTCACCCGGGCGAAGCTCGGGCAGGACGTGAACCTCACGAACGACTACTGGTACGTCGGCGCGTTCACCTCGGTCATCCTCTTCGCGGTCATGGCCAGCGCGCTCCTCGACTTCTTCGGCGACGAGCCCCTCGACCGGGCCGGCGCCGAGTCCCAGGTGCCCGCCAACACCGAACAGGTGGCCGACGCCATCTTCGGGCCGTACCTCGTGCCGTTCGAGGCCGTGTCCATCCTCCTGCTCGCCGCGCTCGTCGGGGCCATCGTCCTGGCCAGGAAGGACTGACCGTGGACGACGTGATGCTCAACCAGTTCCTGCTGCTGTCGGCCGTGCTGTTCTGCGCCGGCGTCTACGGCGTGCTGGCGAAGCGCAACGCCGTGATCGTGCTCATGTCGATCGAGCTGATCCTCAACGCCGTGAACATCAACCTCGTCGCGTTCGGAGCCCACAACGGCACCGTCGCCGGCGCCGTGTTCGCGCTGTTCGTGATCGCCGTGGCGGCCGCCGAGGTCGGCGTCGGCCTCGCCATCGTGCTGCTCATCTACCGGAACCGAAGGAGCGTGGACCTCGACGAGGTCGCGCAGATGAAGGGCTGATCCGTGTTCGCCGCTGAAGCCGCCGCCGGGCACGTCGATCCCGGGTTCCTCCTCGAGCACGCCTACGTCGTGCCGCTCGTCATGGCGGCCTCGTTCGGCCTGACGCTCGCCATCGGCAAGCGCCTCGGTCGCCACGCGTCCTGGATCGGCATCGCCTCCATCGGCTTCTGCTTCCTGTTCGCCGTGGGCGCGAACGTCCAGTGGTACGACTACGTCCACGACTCAGAGCACGCCGCCGAGGCCGAGGCCCACGCCGACGAAGCCGAGTCCCACGGCGCCGAGGCCGAGTCCCACGAGGAGGAGGGCCACGAGGACGAAGCCGAGTCCCACGAGGACGAGGCGGAGTCCCACGAGGAGGAGGCCGAGGAGCACTCGCTCGCCCCCGCCGCCGAGGGCGAGAGCGCCGTCGGTCCCATGGCGCCCGTCGCCGAGGAGGGCGGGCACGGCGAGGAGGAAGCCCACCTCGAGTTCGAGGTCCAGCCCGTGCAGAAGGCCTGGACCTGGTGGACCAACGGCACCGTCGAGTTCCAGGCCGGGATGCTCCTCGACGGCATGGCCGTGATGATGCTGTTCGTCGTCACGCTGATCTCGCTGCTCGTGCACGTCTTCAGCACCGACTACGTCGCCGGCGACCGCCGCTACACCCACTACTTCGCGTTCCTTTCCCTGTTCTCGGCGGCGATGCTCGGCTTCGTCATGTCGCAGAACACGCTGCAGCTCATCACCATGTGGGAGCTGGTGGGCGTGTGCTCGTTCGCACTCATCGGCCACTGGTGGGAGGAGAAGCCGAACAGCGACGCCGCGCTCAAGGCGTTCCTCACCAACCGCGTCGGCGACGTCGGGCTCCTCGTCGGCATGGTGATCCTGTTCTTCGCCGCCGGGCAGACCTTCGACATCATCGAGATCAACACGCTCGCCAACGCCGGCGACATCACCCACACGGCGCTGCTCGTGGCCAGCCTGTGCCTGATCGCCGCCGTCATGTCGAAGTCGGGCCAGTTCATCCTCCACACCTGGCTGCCCGACGCCATGGCCGGGCCCACGCCGGTGTCGGCCCTCATCCACGCCGCCACCATGGTCGTGGCCGGCGTGTTCATGGTCGCCCGCATGTACGGCGTGTTCTGGAACGGCCTCGTCATCGGCGGCTCCAGCGTCAACGCCCTCGCCGTCGTCGGCGGCATCACCGTGCTCGGCGGCGCCGGGCTGGCCTTCGTCCAGTCGGACATCAAGAAGGTGCTGGCCTACTCCACGGTGTCCCAGCTCGGCTACATGGTCATGGCCCTCGGCGTCGGCGCCTGGACGGCCGCCATGTTCCACCTCTTCACCCACGCCTTCTTCAAGGCCGGCCTGTTCCTCGGTTCGGGCTCGGTGGCCCACGCCGTGCACAGCTTCGACATGAAGAAGGACATGGGCGGCATGAAGCAGTTCATGCCCAAGACCTTCTGGACCTTCGCCGTGTGCACGGCCGCGCTGATCGGCATCTTCCCCTTCGCCGGCTTCTGGTCGAAGGACGAGATCCTCGCCGGCGCCAGCCAGCTCGGCGGCGAGGGCAGCTACACCGCCTTCCTCGTGGTCGGCTCGCTCGGCGCGCTCATGACCGCCGCCTACATGACCCGCTGCATCTACCTCACCTTCTTCGGTGAGTTCCGCGGCGGGCACCACGGCGAGGTCAGCCACGGCACCGAGGACCACCCGGTCGAAGAGGACCACCTCGCCGCCGACTCCGGCCACGGCGACGACCTCGAGGCCGCCCACGACCCCCACGCCGGCGACCACGGCGACCCGCACGAGTCCGGGCCCCGCATCCTCGTCCCCCTCTACATCCTGGCGGCGCTCGCCGTCGTGGCCGGCTTCACCAACATCCCGAAGTCCGGCGTCCTCGACTGGGTGCCCGACGGCGTCGCCCTGCAGTTCGAGCACCTCTTCGAGCCCAAGGGCGGCTACTTCCCCACGGCCGGCGCGATCGAGGGGGCGCTGTCGCACCCCGAGTTCGACATCGTCATCGCCCTCGTGTCCACCGTGCTCGGCCTGCTCGGCATCGGCCTCGCCTACGCCTGGTACTTCAAGGGCCTCGGCCCGCACGGCATCACCAGCCGCAACCGGCTCGCCCGCGCCGGCCACACGCTGCTGGTGAACAAGTACTACTTCGACCACCTGTACACCGGCGTGATCGCCGGCGGCTTCAAGGGGCCCATCGCCCGAGCCGCGAACTGGTTCAACCAGAAGGGCCTCGACGGGGTCGTCAACGGCGTCGGCAAGGGCGCCGTCGCCGGCGGCCGGTTCGTCTACGACCAGATCGACCAGCGGGTGGTCGACGGCGCGGTCAACGGCGCCGGGGCCACCGCCGAGGGCGGCGGCCAGGTCTTCCGCACCATGCAGACCGGCAAGGTGCAGCAGTACGGCGCCATCCTCTTCGCCGCCACCGTCGTCCTCGCCGGCGTCTTCATCGTCGTCGTCTAGTTCCCGCCCCACCGCAGAGACCAGAGAGACACACCGACATGGACTTCATCCAGGACTGGGGAATCACCGCCATGGTGTTCACGCCGCTCGTCGGCGTGGCCCTGATGTGGCTGTTCCCGCGGGACGCCGAGGACACGCACAAGTCGCTGGCCCTGCTGACCTCGCTGGTCACCGCCGGCTTCGGCATCGCCATCCTCGCCGAGTTCGACTACGACCGCACCGGCGACCTGCAGCTCAGCCGGGTCGACGAGTGGATCTCGGTCATCAACGCCCGGTACGCCGTCGGCGTCGACGGCCTGTCGCTGCCGCTCATCGCCCTGACGCTGCTGATCGTCCCGCTCGTCATCGCCTACTCGTGGAACCACTTCCCCGAGCCGCACAACCCGAAGGCGTTCCTGTCGCTGATCCTCGTGCTGCACACCGGCATGCTCGGCAGCTTCGTGGCCCAGGACCTGATCCTGTTCTTCGTCTTCTTCGAGGTCGTGCTCCTGCCGATGTACTTCATGATCGGCGTCTGGGGCGGCCCCGAGCGGCAGTACGCGGCGATCAAGTTCTTCCTCTACACGCTGTTCGGCTCGGCGTTCATGATCCTGAGCTTCCTCGCGCTGTTCTTCCTCACCGGCGCGGAGACGTTCCTCATGCAGCCGATGGAGGGCCTGCCCGGCCTGAACGAGCTCGTGGCCGGCATGGACATCGCCCGCACCACCCAGGTGCTGGTGTTCGGCGGCATGTTCCTCGGCTTCGCCATCAAGGTGCCGATGTTCCCGTTCCACACGTGGCTGCCCGATGCCCACACGCAGGCACCCACGCAGGGCTCGGTCATCCTGGCCGCCGTGCTCCTGAAGCTGGGCACCTACGGCTTCATCCGCGTCGCCCTGCCGATCCTCCCCGAGGCCGCCGAGGAGTGGGCCCCCTGGATCGGCTTGCTCGCCGTCATCGGCATCATCTACGGCGCGCTCGGCTGCCTCGCCCAGACCGACATGAAGCGGCTCATCGCCTTCTCGTCGGTCGCCCACATGGGCTACACGATGCTGGGCATCTCCACGC
This sequence comes from Acidimicrobiales bacterium, assembly GCA_036275235.1. Classification (GTDB taxonomy): domain Bacteria; phylum Actinomycetota; class Acidimicrobiia; order Acidimicrobiales; family Salinilacustritrichaceae; genus Salinilacustrithrix. The sequence continues at coordinate 9,514 of DASUEE010000161.1, forward strand.
TCACGGACTTCGGCATGAACGCCGCCGTGTTCGGCATGGTCGCCCACGGCCTCATCACGGGCATGCTCTTCTTCGTGGCCGGCTCCGTGAAGGAGCGCTACCACACGCTCGAGATCAAGCGGCTCGGCGGCCTGCTGGTGTCGGCGCCCCGCATGGGCTGGATCCTCGGCTTCTGCACCATGGCCAGCCTCGGCCTGCCCGGCCTCGCCGGGTTCTGGGGCGAGTTCCCGGCCATCCTCGCCGCCTACCAGCCGGCCGAGGGCCTCCCGGTCGAGCTGTTCCGGGGCTACATGGTGGTCGCCGCCATCGGCACGGTCTTCGCCGCCGGCTACCTGCTCTGGCTCTACCAGCGCACGGCCTTCGGCGTCCCGAAGGACGAGTTCGTCGACGACCCCCACATCCACGACGTGAACACGCCGGAGTGGATCGCCTGGTCGCCCTTGCTCGTGCTGATCCTCGTCCTCGGCGTGTACCCGAACCTCCTCTTCAGGGTGTCCGACGGCAGCATCGTGAACGTGGCGCAGCAGATCGCCGCCGCCACCGGGAACTGACGCCGTGCTCGCCGTCCTCGCCCAGCTGGGGGACTTCGTCCGCCCCGAGATCGACTACCACGCGTTCGCGCCCGAGTTCGTGCTCGTCGGCACGCTCGTGCTCGTCCTGCTCGTCGACCTCGTCAAGCCCGAGGGCGACAACCCGCTGCTCGCGTCGCTCAGCGGTCTCGGCATCCTCGGTGCGCTGATCCCGGTGATCACCCTCGCCACGGACGGCGCCGACCGCGCCATGTTCGGCGGCGCCTACGCCGTCGACGACTTCTCCCTGGTGATCAAGGCGCTGTTCCTCGTCTCGGCCTACGTCGTGGTGCTCATGTCCACGAACTACATCGCCGAGGGTGACTACGCAGAGGGCGAGTACTACTTCCTGCTGCTGTCCTCGCTGAGCGGCATGCTGCTCATGGCCAGCGCCCGCGACCTGATCACCGTGTTCATCGCCCTCGAGCTGCTCTCGATCCCGGCGTACATGCTCGCCGGCTGGCGCAAGCGCGACCTGATCGGCAACGAGGCCGGCGTGAAGTACTACCTGATGGGCGTGTTCGCCTCGGCGATCCTGCTCTACGGCATGTCCCTGCTGTTCGGCATCGCCGGCGACACCCGCCTGTCGGTCATCGCCGAGTCCATCGCGGGCGGCGCCGGCAACACCTCGCTGGTCACCCTCGCCATCGTGTTCGTGGTGGTCGGCTTCGCCTTCAAGGTCTCCGCGGTGCCGTTCCACACCTGGGCACCCGACGTGTACGAGGGCTCGCCCACGCCCATCACGGCGTTCCTCGCGGTGGCGTCGAAGGCCGCCGGCTTCGTGGCGCTGCTCATCGTCATCTTCGTCGCCTTCCCCGATCGCGGCGACGTGGTGCGGCCCCTCATGTGGGTGCTGGCCGCGGCGACGATGACCATCGGCAACCTCATCGCCCTGCGCCAGACGAACATCGTGCGCCTGCTCGCCTACTCGGGCGTCGCCCAGGCCGGCTTCATCCTCGCACCGCTGTCGGTGGAGTCCGACCTGTCGATGCAGGCCGTCGTCACCTACCTCGTGATCTACGCAGCGATGAACCTCGGCGCCTTCGCGGCCGTGATCGGCATCGCCCGCAAGACCCGCTCGGCGGAGATCTCCACCTACGGCGGGCTCTTCGAGTACGCGCCGGGCCTCAC
>DASUEE010000162.1:0-5472 GCA_036275235.1 Acidimicrobiales bacterium
GCGACGGTGACGATCATCGGTCTGGTCACCGTCGGCGCCCTGGTGGGCAGCGGCGGGTACGGGACGTTCATCAACGACGGCCTCAGCCGCAGCTTCTCCACGCCGATCATCGTCGGCGGCGGCCTGTCCATCGCGATGGCGATCGTGTTCGACGTGCTCTTCGTGCTGCTCCAGCGGGTGCTCACGCCGTGGGCCCGCGGCGGAGGCCACCCGTGATCGAGGAGGCCTGGGCCTACCTCTCCGACGCCGACTCCTGGTGGGGTCGCAACGGCCTGGTCAACCTGACGTGGAACCACCTCCGCCTGTCCGGCACGGCGCTGGTCGTGGCGCTCCTGCTCGCCGTGCCCCCCGCCGTGCTCCTCGGGCACCGGCGGCGCGGCGGTCTCCTGGCCGTCACGCTCGTGAACCTCAGCCGGGCGCTGCCCACGTTCGCCGTGATCGCCTTCGTCTTCCCTCTGTCGCTGCAGTACGGGTTCGGACTCGGGTTCTGGCCGACGTTCGTCGCGCTCACCCTGCTGGCGCTCCCGCCCGTGTTCGTCAACGCCTACACCGGGGTGGCCGGCGTCGACCCCGCCGTGTCCGAGGCCGCCCGCGGCATGGGCATGCGCGAGCGCGAGGTGCTCCGCCGCGTCGAGCTGCCGGCCGCCATGCCGCTGCTCGCCGCCGGCGTCCGCGTGTCCGCCGTGCAGGTGGTGGCGACCACGACGCTCGGCGCCTGGGTCGGCTTCCGGTGCCTCGGCACGCCGATCAACCAGGGCATCGCCGAGCGCGACTACGGCAAGGTGCTTGCCGCCGGCGTCATCGTCGCCGCCGTCTCGCTGGCCACCGACGCCGGCTTCGGCGTCCTCGGCCGGCGACTCACGCCCTGGTCCCGCGACCGGGGACGCGAAGCGAAGGCGAGCGTGCAGCACGCCACGTGAGCAAGGATCCCCCGTCCGTACACAGAGAGGAACCCCTGACCGATGAAGCTCTCCAAACTCCTGGCGGCCCTGCTCGCGGTGCTCGCCCTGCTCGCCGCCGGTTGCGGCGACGACGACGACAGCGTCGCGTCGTCCGGCGACGACACCGACGTGGCCGACGACGACGAGACCTCCACCACCGAGGCCGACGATGGCACCTCCGCCGACGGCCCGCCCATCCGGATCGGCGCGCAGGACTTCGGCGAGTCCGCCATCCTCGCCGAGATCTACGGCCAGGTCCTCGAGGCCGAGGGCTACGACGTCGAGCAGGTCGGCGTCGGCGGGTTCCGCGACGTGCTGCTCGGCGCCTTCGAGAGCGGCGACGTGAACCTGTCGCCGGAGTACGCCGCCTCCATGCTCGAGTTCCTCAACGAGGGCGCCGGCGAGGCCACGGGTGACGCCGAGGAGACCGTCGGACTGCTCCAGGAGAAGCTCACCGAGCTCGGCCTGCAGGCGCTGGCGCCCGCCCCGGCCGTCGACACCAACGCCTTCGTGGTCACCGCCGAGACCGCTGAGGCCCAAGGCCTGTCGAAGCTCTCCGACCTGCCGGCCGACGGTGCCGGGCTCACCCTCGGTGCCCCGCAGGACTGCGAGACCAACCCGTTCTGCATCCCGGGCCTGCAGCGGGTCTACGGCGTCGACCTCTCCGGCGACTTCGTGCCGCTCGACTCCGGCCTGGTCGCCGACGCCCTCGAGGCCGGCGAGATCCAGGTCGGCGTGCTGTTCTCGACCAGCGGCCGCATCGCCGACGAGGGTTGGGTCCTGCTCGAGGACGACATGGGCATGCTCGCCGCCGACAACGTGGTGCCCGTCCTCTCCGACGAGCTCGCCGAGGCCTACGGCGACGAGCTGGTCGCGCTGCTCGACGAGATCAGCGCGGCGATCGACACCGACACCCTCACCGAGCTGAACAAGCGCTTCGACATCGACAAGGAGGACGCCGCCGACATCGCGGCCGACTTCATCGAGGAGGCCGGCCTGGCCGGCTAGCGATCCGCGACGACGTCGCCGACCGGCCCCGGGCACGGGGGCCCGGTCGGCGGCTCGTCGAGCACGAGGACGACCGCGTCCTCCACCGGCACCGCCGGGCTCCACAAGAACCCCTGCCCGATGTCGACGCCGAGGACGCGCAGTCGGTCGGCCTGCGCCTGCGTCTCGACGCCCTCGGCGACCGTCCGCAAGCCGAGCGCCCGGGCGAGGCCGATGATGGCGGCGACCACCGCATCGTGGTCGGAGTCGGCCCCGAGGCTGGCGACGAAGCTGCGGTCGATCTTCAGGTAGTCGACGTGGAACTCCTGGATCCGGCTGAGGGACGAGTACCCGGTGCCGAAGTCGTCGATGGCGACCTCGATGCCGAAGCGCTCGAGCCGGCGGAGGTTCCCGGCGACGGCTTCGGGGTCGGCGAGCGCCGACTCCACGACCTCCACGCACAGCAGCGCCGGCGGGATCCCGGCGGATCGCACGATCCGCTCGACGAAGGCCGGGAAGGTCGGGTCGGCGAGCAGCGCGGCGGACACGTTCGCGGATGCGGTGCAGCCCAGCTCGGGCCGCTCGGCGTGGAAGCGTCCCAGCGCGACGCAGGTCTCCCGCAGCACGAGCTGGTCGATGTCGGCGACGACGCCGCCCTCTTCGGCGACGGCGAGGAACGCCGCCGTGTCCTCGAACTCGGCCTCGTCGCCCTCCCAGCGCGCAAGGGCCTCGAAGCCCACGAGGCGGCCTGTCGACAGCGAGATCTGGGGCTGGAGGTGAGCGTGGATGTGGCCGTCGTGGACCGCGCGGCGCAGCCGCGCCGCGAACGCCCGCCGCTCCTTGCGACGCTCCCGCAGCGCGTCGTCGAACAGGGCCACCCGGTCCTTGCCCTGCTCCTTCGCCTCGTACATCGCGGCGTCGGCGTTGCGGATGAGCAGCTCGGCGCCGAGGTCCCGGTTGGCCATGGCGACCCCGACCGTGGCCGACAGGCGGACCCTGGTCCCCTCGACCTCGATGGGCTCGCGCACGGCGTCGAGGATGCGCTGCGCGGCGGCCAGCGCCTGCGCCGTGTCGACGATGCCGTGGAGCCCCACGACGAACTCGTCCCCGCCGAAGCGAGCCACGACGTCGTCGGTGCGCAGCACGAGCCCCAGCCGGTCGCCGATGGTCCGCAGGGCCTCGTCGCCGGCGAGGTGGCCGACCCGGTCGTTCAGCTCCTTGAAGTCGTCGAGGTCGACGAACGCGACGGCCGCCCGGGGGTTCCCGGATGCGAGCGCCTCCTCGAGCCGCTCGACGAAGCGTCGCCGGTTCGGGAGCCCGGTGAGCGGATCGTGGAGGGCCTGGAACGCCAGCTCGTGCTCGAGCATGCGCCGCTCGGACACGTCGATGGCGGCGGCGACCATGCCGTGGAAGCCGCTCTCGTCGTCGTCGACGCGCTCGACCACCGTGTGCAGCGGGATCACGGTGCCGTCCGGCACGAGCAGGTCGAGCGGTCCCTCCCAGCGGGCCTCGCGCCGGGCGGCCTTCGTGATCGTGCGCAAGACGGCGGGATCGAAGGAACGGACGCCGATCTCGTCGAGGAGGCGGCCGAGAGCCTCCTCCGCCGGGACGCCCATCATGTGCTCGGCTCGCTGGTTCCAGTAGACGACGCCACCGCCGTCGTCGATCGCGACAACCGCGGCGGGGAGCTGCTCGAGCAGCTCCTGCTTGAGCCGGTCGGCGATCTGGTTGAGGCGGGTGTCGGTGACGTCGAAGCCCGTGACGGCCACCGCCCGGATCACGGGGTCGTCGAGCATGTTGACGACGGTGAGGTCCACCACGCGCCGACGTCCCGTGCCATCGAGCACGCGACATTCGATGCGGGTCCGTCCGCCTGGCACCGAGAGGGCCTCGCCCAGGGCCTGCTGGCCCCGTCCGACGTCCACCGGCTCGACGAAGCCGAAGGGATCGGCCCCGATGACGTCCTCGCGCCGCAGACCGAGCAGGTCGCACGTCCGCTCGGTGACGTGGGCCACGGTGGCGTCGGAGTCGAGGAGCACGAAGATCGGCGACGACTCGTCGAGCGCCCGCAGGAGGCGGGTCTCGCCGGCGCGTGCCTCGAGCTCGGCCTGCCGCACCGGGGTCACATCGTGGTGGATGAGGACCGCTCCCGACCCCTCGCTCAACGGTGACACCCGCACGTTGAACCAGCGCTCCTGCGTGGGCGTCGCACACCGGTAGTCGGCGCTGAAGGACTCGGCGGCGCCGGTGAGCACCGCCCGCAGGCCGTCGGCGACCTCCCGGGCACCCTCGGCGCCCGGGCCGACGGCCGCGTCGCAGATCGTCAGGTAGTTCACCCCGACGCCGGTGGCGGACTCGTCCGCGCCGCCGTCGCGCGCTGCCGCGACCCACGCATCGTTCACGGAGACGATGCAGCCGACGTCGTCCACCACGGCGATGGGGTTGTCGAGCGCCTGGAGGACCGCGTCGCCGTCCGGCAGGGGCGTACCGTGCACCTGCGAGCCGGCCAGGGGGGACTCCACGGTCACCATCGTGACCCACCGAACGCGACCTGCACCCTACCGAGCGTCCCGAACCCATGGGTCCAAGGTCAGTGCGCGGCACCCGGCGCCGTAGGCTGGCCCCTCCCCCTCACGCCCCTCGGAGGCATCCCTTGGCCCTGCGCGCCGACTTGCGGAACGTGGCGATCGTCGCCCACGTCGACCACGGCAAGACCACCCTCGTCGACAAGATGCTCTGGCAGTCCGGCGCGTTCCGCGAGAACCAGGACGTCGCCGAGCGGGTCATGGACTCCATGGACCTCGAGAAGGAGAAGGGGATCACGATCCTGGCCAAGAACACGGCCATCCCCTACCTCCCCGAGGGCGGGGAGCCCGTGAAGATCAACATCGTCGACACGCCGGGCCACGCCGACTTCGGCGGCGAGGTCGAGCGGGCGCTCTCGATGGTGGACGGCATCCTGCTGCTGGTCGACGCCAGCGAGGGCCCGCTGCCCCAGACCCGCTTCGTGCTGCGCAAGGCGCTGCAGGCCCGCCTGCCCGTGATCCTGGTGGTGAACAAGGTCGACCGACCCGACTCGCGCATCGACGAGGTCGTGAACGAGGTCGAGGAGCTGTTCCTCGACCTCGACGCCGACGAGCACCAGATCGACTTCCCGATCGTCTACTGCGTGGCCCGCGACGGCCGGGCCACCATGGAGCGCCCCAGCGACGGCGAGGGCATCGCCGAGGGCACCACCCTCCGCCCGCTGCTCGATCTGCTCGTCCAGCACATCCCCGCCCCGGAGTACGACGAGGAGATGCCGCTGCAGGCCCTCGTCACCAACCTCGACTCCTCCCCCTACCTGGGCCGCCTCGCCATGTGCCGGGTGCGCAACGGCCACATCCGCAAGGGCCAGACCGTCATGTGGTGCAAGGCCGACGGCACCCAGGAGCGGGTGAAGATCGGCGAGCTGCACATCACCGAGAACCTCGACCGGGTGCCCGCCGAGTCCGCCGGCCCCGGCGAGATCATCGCCATCGCCGGCATCGACGAGATCACCATC